>NZ_JAHRFA010000069.1:0-39781 GCF_020883045.1 Microcoleus sp. CAWBG58
AATCGTTCACTGTTCATTTAAGGAGTGGATAGGTTTTCTTTTTCACCCTCATTCTCTCCCAGCGCGGTGGCTCTAGTTCTTCTTTTGCCACCGTTCTCATCTTTGGTTAGTCTAAACTACAGTTTTGACTAATGACTAAATAAAAATTAAAAAACCGCGACCGGATTCAGTCGCGGTTTTTTAACAAATACAGTTTAGATTAATCGCGACCGTTGAGAGCAATCATCAGGCGCAGAATGAAGATGAACAAGTTGATGTAGGTCAAGTACATCGACAGGGCGGCGGGCAAATACTGGTCGTCGCGGTAGCTGCGGGGTAAGATGTAAAAATCGACGATCGCAGCACCAGCAAATATAAACACGCCGATACCAGAAATACCAATTTCCAACCAGGTTGGGGTGTAAACGCCGAAAAGCGACAGCAGCAATTGACCGCAAATGACTACGAACAAAGCAATGACACCTAAACTGATAGTTTTGGTGAGAGCCATGCCGTCTTGTTCGGAAAGGTTGGAGCCAATTTGGCGGGCGGCGATAAAAGTAATCCCACAGCCTAGGGCTGCAAAACCGATGCCATCGATGCCGACGCCTTGGGTTCTGAGGGCTGTAAACACCAATCCGCTGAGGGTGTAGCCGGAAAGCAGGCTGTAGGTTGCCAGCAGGGGCAAGGCGGTGTTTTTATTGTTTTGTTCGGCGGCGGCGCTGGCGACGAAGAACAGAATTAATTCTAGGACGATCGCGCCAAGAAACGTCGGAAAGAAGATTCCGGGATAGTTGCGGATGACTCCGAGGCCGCCGTAGGTGCCGACAGCAGTTAAGACAAGTCCGCCGCCCACGAAGGGGAGGGCGTTAGCGATGACGTTGGGGCCAACCAGTGCGTGGTTTTTGGCCTCGCGCACGGCTTCGCGGAAGTTGCTGGTGTTACTCACGAGGATTTACCTAATTTTGGCTGAGATTTGCTATCTCTATTTTGACAGCTTTACAGTTTGTTGACAAAACATGAAATAGTTTAAAGATTTGATAAAGAACGGGGGTGAGATCACTTTCTACCTGGAAGTGATTGTTTATAATCAACGGCGTACAAGTAAATCTCCACCCTGTGGTAGTTGTCTGGGGACGAGCTCTGAGACCGTTGTCAGTCGTCGCAAACCTATAATTAAGGTTAAAGTACCGGTGCTATTGGCGGCGATGGGCAACCTAAAAGTCGATCGCATTGCAAATACATAGCTGAAGTTAATCAATTTGGAATTTGGGATTTACGATTTGGGATTGAGCAGTTTATGATTGAGTCAGGGACTCCAGTTGATTTTAGGTTTTTTGATTGGTGACTTAGTTGAAACTACAGCCCGGAAAGCTGAATCATCTCAACTATAAAATAAGTCTTAATTTTTTAAGCGGTTGGGTGGGTTGCGAAACTGGTCTAGACAGGGTATGTAAAGCAAATTAATCGTGAAAGTATTTAGTTCGATCGACAAAATGCCAAACAGGTAATATCTAATGCCCACATTTTTTGCTCGCACATTATTGCCACCGGCCGCCGGAATTCTATTGGCGGCAACTACCCTTATTTCCGGCGGTCAAGCTGCCCTTGCAGCTAATGTCAGTGCCGTTTCTACTGCCACTTCATCGCAGGGTTCAGAACATTTGCTGCTGGCTCTGACTGGTCAATCCGCCCAAGGTACAATTTTACCGAGCCCGAACTCGGGAACGGTAAACCGGGCGGCTGGGCCGGTTAAAATTCCTGAGCCTTCAATGCTGGCGGGGTTGGTTTTAGTCGCCGGTTCGCTGGTGATGACTCGCCGGAGAGGGAGAGTTAAACAGGAGAGTTTTGGCAAAAATCAAAGTTTTTAGATTGTTAAGAGGCAGATGGAACACAGGCGAGATGCCTGTGCCACAATTCAGGACACAGGTAAGATGCCTTTGCCACAATTGTGGCTAGTGAATCTCGATTTAAGGATTTTAGCCGATCGCGTCGCGCAGAGCATTTTTTGTCATAGCTGCGATCGACTGTTCCGAAGCTTTCGGCAAATGATAGTATTTCCCGCCCGAAGTCTTGGCCAACTCCTTCGCAAAACCCGTCGAAATAAACTTGCTCTCGGTATCAATCACCAGCAACTGCATTCCCAAACCGCGAATTTTAGCAGCAATTTCTAACAATTCCTTCTTAATATCAGGCTTTTCGCCATCTAAAATCGGTTCGCCCAAAGAACGAGCCAAAGGAATATTACCGCGTCCGTCAGTAATAGCAACAATCGCCACTTGACCGATATCTCCAGACTGTCGCGCGTTGACTCCCACGCGCACCGCTTGAGTCAAACCGTGGGCGAGGGGGGAACCGCCACCGCAGGGGAGCCGTTCCAAACGCTTGCGGGCCAAGGCTATCGAGCGAGTCGGCGGTAGCAGGACTTCCGCTTGTTCTCCGCGAAAGGGAATCAGCGCAACTTGGTCGCGGCTTTGATAAGCTTCGGTGAGTAGCTGCATGACTGCACCTTTGGCCGACTGCATCCGGTTGAGCGCCATCGAACCGGAAGCATCGACGACAAAGACGACTAGAGCTCCAGCTTTTCTCGCCAAGCGCTTCGCCCGAATGTCTCCCTGTTCCACAAATACCCGCTTTTCTCGATTTTGGCTGGAACTTGCGGTGGATTCTGAATCTGAATTCCTGTCGCGACGGGCTTTTTGGTAAGGTGCGGCCGCCCTCAGCGTCGCATCAACAGCGATACGGCGCACGGGGCCTTTGGGCAATACTGGCTTGACGTAGCGGCCTCTATCTTCGGAGAAAATGGTGCTTCTGCTGCCGGATTTGCCTTGGCGGTTGGCATTTTGAGCGAAAAACAGCACGTCGGGGTCGAGAATTACACCTTCGGGGTCAAACAAAAATTCTTCGGGAATGTTAGTCTCTTCTTGTTCTTCTGGCGGTTCGTCTTCTTTGTCTTCTTCTTCCTCGTCTTCTTCTTGTTCTTGTTCCGATTGTTCTGGGGGTGGCGGTGGTGGGGGAGGAGGAGGTGGGTTTTCGTCTGGGGGGGTTTGGACGATGGTGGCGCGGGGTACGATGACTAATTCTACGGCGCGGCGAAGGTCTTCGGCGTTAACTTCTGTGCGTCCCTCAATGGCGGCGGCGGCTTTGGCGACTCGGACTGCGAACAGTTCGGCGCGGTGTCCTTGAACTGCGCCGCGGATGGCTTCTTCTACTAGGTAGGCTATTTGTTCGCGTTTAATGGTGACATCTTTGAGCCATTCTCTGGCAAGGATGATTTGGGTTTTGAGGTTGTCGGTGTCTTCGGCGTATTGGTTGAGAAATTCTTGGGGCGAGCTGGAGTAGGATAAAGCTTGTTCTACTGCATGGACTCTTTCTTGTAGTTCGAGGGCTGCGTCGGCGGAAAGGACGATCGCGATGCGATCGAGCAAATGTTCTCTGAGGGGGCCTTCTTCTGGGTTGTAGGTGGCAATGAACAGAGGTTTGCAGGGATGTTGGAAGCTAATTCCTTCGCGCTCTATTTGGTTGCGGCCTTCGGTTAATACTGTGAGCAATTGGTTGGAAATATTGTCATCGAGGAGGTTAATTTCGTCAACATAAAGTACGCCTCGATTTGCTTGGGCTAAGAGTCCGGGTTGAAATACAGTTTGACCGAATTTTACTGATTGTTCGACATCGACTGAACCTAAGAGTCGGTCTTCGGTGACACCCAAGGGAATTTGAATGAAGGGTGTGGGAATTATTTCGGTGGCTGGATTTGTATTTGTGGAACGGGCATCTTGCCCGTTTTCTTCTGACAGGTCAGAGGCATTTTCTGCAATAATTTCATCAGGTTCAGCGTTGCAAAAAGAGTCTTTGACAATTTCAATTGGTGGCAGTAGGGAATGCAAGGCGCGGGCCATTACTGATTTTGCTGTACCGCGGCGTCCGGCGATCGCAACTCCTCCCAATCCGGGATCTACTGCTGCCAACAGCAGGGCTAATTTGATTGCTTCTTGCCCAACTACGGCGGTGAGGGGAAAGGATGCTGTGGAAGGGCTAAGGTTGGCTGCGGGCATAGGATTTTCTGATTTTCGGCTCTAAAAATTTAAACTTAATGTTTAGCTTACCAAAAAACTGGGTCTAAAGCCCAGTCCTTATAGGACGGCTTTAATTTTCCGAGTGTAAAGATTCTCAAACATTCAACCTTTATAGGCACAATTGCCTGTAACTGAGATAATAGAATTATTCCATGATTGTATTAATTAGAGATTGTACATTAGTTTGTCGCAGGTTAAGTTTAATTTAACCGGCATCGGCACGAGAAACTTCTAAGGTATCGTTAATCAGGCGCCGCAACTGTCGGTCGTTGGGCAATACTCACTGGATGTGTTTGATTTCGGGGAGAGTATTTTTGATTTCGGATTGCCATTTTTCTTGGCGTAAAAACTGTTCCGAATAACCGATAATTGAGTTGAGGTAATTTTTGAGTTCGTGAGTTAATTGCATAAGTCTTTGATTGATAAATAAACCGCAGATTTCAGACAGATGAACACAGATGCAACGCAGATAATTTCAGGGTTTTTACCAATTTTTGCAATTGAAGTATATTGATGCTGGCAAGAGGATTCAGTTCTTGATTGTTGAGTTTTAACTGACTTGGGATTTGTTGAAGTTGCTGGATTTGCTGAGCGACGTAGCTATCGAAACACTGGGCAATTGCTTCGTTTGTTACGGCATCTATGAGCCGAAAAACTCTGAATACATAAGCAGTGGTTCCTGCTACCAGTTTGGCTTCTAAGTGAGAGAAGATTACTTGACGCAATAAATGATACTCCCGGGCTACTTCTGCTGCGTCGTAGCCTTGTTCTGCTCGCAGAAAGCCATGCTCTAAACTGGCTGCAATTATTGCTTTTATGTCGCTGTTTTGAGATTGTGAAAGCACTGTCGCCATTGCTGCCAACAGGTGAGGTATGTGATTTGGGATCGCAGAATACGGCAAGGTGTCAGTGCTTTCTATTTTCCGATCCAAGCGTACTGCTGCAATCGAGTTTTTGAGGATGAGCAGTTGGCTGTAGTCCATAATTTCTGCGCGGGGGTGAAGTTTGGCAGATATTCCCCATGTTTCATTGTAGTTGAGCGATCGCCCGATCGCCAGACCAAACTTCGGGCGATCGCGAGCCTCCCAAAAGAAGTAGTTTCGAGCTAATTTTTCCCTGGGCCGCAACTCTCTCTCTGAATACATTCCAGCTTGGTGCCACCAAAAGGAGCATTTAAACTTATTGACACAATCGCCATAAAGTAGTAGGATTCCTCAAACCGAGAGGTTTTAATTTTTAAGTTTTAATTTTGTCAGGGGACTAAATGGAAAACGTGCAAGCTGCGATCGCTGCGGTCACATTTATCGGTGTAGTTTTTTTAATAATTACAGAATGGATACATCTCACAATTGCAGCATTTCTGGGAGCGCTAATTCTGGTTTTTACCCACGTGATGACGTTAAACGACGCGATCGAATATATCAGTCGCAGTCACGGAACGCTGGGCTTGTTTTTCGGAGTCATGGTAATGGTAAGAGCCTTTGAACCTACCAAGATATTCGACTACTTGGCAACTCAAATGGTGCTGTTGGCGAAAGGCAAAGGCAAAAATCTCTTGCTTGGTATTGTCGGAATTACTACCCCAATTTGTGCAGTTTTACCCAACGCCACGACAGTCATGCTGCTAGCACCGTTAATACCGCCAATGGCAGAAGAAGTCGGTGTAGATTTTGTGCCGCTGCTGATTTTAATGGTATTTGTAGCCAACAGTTCGGGACTGCTGACAATCGTTGGCGATCCGGCGACATTCATAGTCGGCGATGCGATTAACATGAGCTTTGTAGATTACCTGCTAAAGTTAAGTTTGGGCGGGGCGATCGCCGTAGGAGTTATATTAGTTATGTTGCCGTGGATGTTCCCCGAAATCTGGCAGAAAGAATTGGATGATTTGGAACATTTGCCGCACCCAAAAATAAATCATCCGCGAGTGTTAGCGGTGGGCGGTTTTATTATAGCTTTCGTGCTGACATTTTTTGTAGTGGGAGAGTCGCTGCCCGTGCCAATTTCACCAGCAGCCGTTGCTTTGTTGGGAGCAGCTTTATCAATGCTCTTGGCTCACCATTCCAAAATAGATTCTTTGAACAATATCTTGCGGGATTTAGATTGGAGTACGCTGCTATTTTTTATGTCTATCTTTGTCTTAATTGGCGGTTTGGAAAAAACCGGAGTTATCGCTGGGATGTCGGGAATTTTAGCAGCTATTTTAGGTAAAAATATTTTTCTTGGTTCTTTGACACTGTTATTCTTTGTGGGTTTGCTATCAAGTGTAGTGCCAAATATTCCGCTGGTGGTGGCGATGGTGCCGCTGTTAAAACAGTATGTTGTCAATGTCGGACTCGCACCGACAGAAGTGCTGGCTCCGGATTTTGCAGGGCAGTTTCCACCTGCGGTGCTGCCACTGTTTTATGCGATGATGTACGGGGCAACTTTAGGGGGAAATGGCACTTTGGTAGGAGCTTCTTCTAATATTGTGGCGGCGGGAATTTCTGAGTTGCACGGGCGCCGGATTTCTTTTCAAACTTTTCTGCGTTACGGGCTTCCTGTGATGGCTTTGCAATTGGTGGCTGCTGCTATTTATGTAACTATCCGGTTTCTGATTTGAAGAAGTCATGAGTCATGTTTTGCTATCTCTCAAGAGCGAGCATTATTCATATCGCTTCCCGTTGCATCAGAGTGATTTAACCGCAGAGAACACAGAGGACACAGAGAGAGAATTAAGAGATTAATACAGGACAATGCTATCGGATTGGATCTCATTAGTTTTCTGAAGATAGAACGAAATAAGGGGTAATGTGTTTAATACGATGCGAAGGCTGTGACGCACGGAATTGTAGGTGAGTTGCTTGGTGGTTCCGATTTGCTCGTCGGAGCGAACAGCCTCGATCGAGTTTTCGGTAATTGTCTCAATTTTATCCTGTAGCGCTTGCCTAAAATCTATCGTGGCTGTTGCATACAAATGAAGCGAGCGATCGCATTTTAGATCTCTACGTTAGTTTAATATTAACTTTTTGAATTTTCTCTCAACTTTTGAGGTTTGCCGATCGCCCCTACCTAATCCTAAAGACGTATTGACAGGATGAGAAAGTCGTGCTAGATTAATTTAAATTGGCTTAAAAAGTCAAGCCTAATCCAGCGCTGCGCCCTCAAACAAAGCGTGTGGCTGGAGCGGAGGAACCAATTTTCGGGGCGAATCCCTACAGAATTAAAAACCAAAGTTAAAAATTGCCAAATTTGAGTGTAATTTTGAGTTTGAAATCTTTAGAGAAGGACATCTCTCAGTCCTAGCCCGTCAGCTAACTTCGCAGGCATTGAGAAGAGACTGAAGAGTCAACTTGTCTTCAATAGATAGTTTGGCTTCGTCAGTGTCTCCGGTTGGTATTGTTCAAGATTCTTGTACCGCCCCTGACTCTGAGGAGATTTAAATGTCAATTCAACTTAATTTATCTGCGATCGCAATTGCCGGACAAGCTGCCTGGAAACGAACAAAACCCGTCATCATCCGAGATAATGTATTGTTGCCGGCGGTGGGTTTTTTGGGAATTCTTGGCCTGTGGTGGATTGTTGCCAGCTTCAAAAGCGATTTAATTCCCACTCCGTATCAAGCGTTAATAGCTAATTTAGATTACATATTGCATCCATTTTATCAGCGCGGGCCGGGAGATTTAGGCATTGGCTGGCTGCTGCTGGCGAGTTTGCGGCGGGTGTTGCTAGGATTTTTGCTGGGTGCCGTTGTGGCGATTCCCGTGGGATTTCTGATCGGGATGTCGAAACCGGCGATGATGGCGCTCAATCCGCTGATTCAAATCTTCAAACCGGTGTCGCCGCTGGCTTGGCTGCCGATCGCTCTATCAATCTTTAATTTAGCAGATCCGTCGGCAATTTTTGTCATATTTATCACGTCTTTGTGGCCGACAATTATCAACACAGCCCTAGGAGTTTCTAGCGTTTCCAAGGATTATCTGGATGTGGCGCGAGTGTTGGAAATGCCGCGCTGGAGGCGAATTACTAAGATAATTTTGCCTGCGAGTTTGCCTTACATTTTTACTGGCTTGCGGATTAGTTTGGGGATTGCTTGGCTGGTGATTGTGGCGGTGGAAATGCTAACTGGTGGTGTAGGAATTGGCTTTTTTGTGTGGGATGAGTGGAGCCGTTTGAATCTAAGTTCGGTATTTTTAGCAGTGTTTGTAATTGGCTTAACTGGTTTGCTGCTCGATTGGGCTGTTGGCAAGGTTCAGGAATTGGTAACGCATCGATCGATCGAGAGTCATTAGTCAGTAGTCATTGGTTATTGGTTATTGGTTATTGGTTATTGGTTATTTGTCAACTGTCAACTGTTAACTGTCAACTGTTAACTGTCAACTGTCAACTGATTAACGCTGTCAACTGATTAACGCTGTCAACTATCAACTGTTAACTGTATATGAGTGATAACTTTTCCAATGAATGGAATCGGCGGGAGTTTTTGCAAGGAATGGGTGCTGCGGCGGCGGGAATGGCTTTATCTGGTTGTGGAATTAACGCGGATCGATCGGCAAAAGGACTCACAGAAGAAGCCGAAGCGGTAAAGCCGATCGTCAATTCCCAAACCTTAGAAAAACCCAATTTAACCATAGGATACGTACCCGTTAACGATTGTGCACCATTTGCGATCGCCTGGAAGAAAGGATTTTTCCGCAAATACGGCTTAAACGTCAAACTCAACCGCGAAGCAAGCTGGGCAACCTCCCGCGACGGCCTGATTTTCGGGCGCCTGGACGCCTCCCCAGTCGTATCCGGCGCCGTCACAAACGCCCGAATAGGTGCCGAAGGAGCGCGTCACGCACCAATGTGCGCGGCAATGACAATTCACCGCCACGGCAACGCGATGACGATGAGCAAAGCGATGTGGGATTTTGGTTTGCGCCCGTGGCACGAATACAACGGCAATTTAGAAGAATTTGGCAAACAATTCCGAGGTTTTTTTGAGAGCCAACCAGTAGAAAATAAAGTCTGGGCAGTTGTACTAAGTTCTGCTATTTACGAATACTTTGTGCGTTATATATCCGCCGCTGCCGGTGTCGATCCGTTCAAAGAATTTCGGGTAATTATTGTGCCGCCGCCTCAAATGGTAACGAATATGAGAATCGGGGCGATGCAGGCTTACATGGTGGCAGAACCTTGGAATACGCGGGCAATTAAAGGTAATTCGGGCGTGGGGTTTACCTTCGCGCAAGGCAAGGAAGTTTGGCTGGGACATCCCGATCGCGTTTTGGGAGTAATGCAATCATTCATTGACGAAAACCCGAAGACTTATTACTCGCTGGTGAAGGCAATGGTGGAAGCTTGTCAGTTTTGCAGCAAACCGGAAAATCGCAGTCAAATAGCAGCATTGTTGACCGATCGATCTTTTACGGGGGCTAAACCTAAAAATGGGGCGATCGACAAATTTACTCGACCGGGAATAGTTGGGGAATACAACTATGGTGGGTTTGACGATAAAGACCGCACTATAATAGCGGAAGATACCACAATTTTCTATGACATTCCTAAGAACTTACCCCAAATACCGGGAAATCATTCAACATTTTTGTGGCAGTCTCACAGTATTTGGTTGATGACTCAAGCCGCCCGCTGGGGACACATTAAGGAGGTGCCTAAAAATGCTGATGAATTAGCTAAACAAGCTTGGAAGACCGACCTTTACCGCAAGATTGTTGCCGAAATGGCGATCGATTGTCCCCAGGATGATTACAAAGTCGAACCTGCGGAAGTTTTCATTGACAAAAAAGCATTTGACCCCAGCGATCCGGTGGGTTATTTGAATAGTTTTGAAATTCGAGCCAATCGCCCTCAATCTTTTTTTCAGTCTTAAAGTTTGATATCTGCTGTCTTCCTTCTACATTCCTCGCGTTCCCCACTTGCTCCTCGATCCCCCGTAGCCCCCCTTAATAAGGGGGGAACCGGAGCATTCAAAGTCAACCCCTACTCCCCTTATTAAGGGGGATTTAGGGGGATCGAGACTCAGCTACAAGCGAGATATACAATAAATAACCAATAAACAATTATCAGGAACGTCAAATGACTCAATATACTACTGCTTCAATCAATACTAATAGCCAAGGTCACAACTCCTCTAATTTTCTCGAAATCAACAACTTGTTCAAGTCGTATAAAAATGCTGATGGCAGTGAATTTAGCGTTTTGGACAATGTCAACTTAAGTATTGGTTCCAACGAATTTATTTCGGTAATCGGTCACTCGGGTTGTGGCAAATCGACGCTGCTGAAAATAGTAGCAGGTTTGGAAAAACAAAGCAGCGGAATTGTGACACTAGAAGGCAAAGAAATTCGCAAACCTGGAGCCGATCGCATGATGGTATTCCAGCACTACGGATTGCTGCCTTGGTTGACGGTGCGGGAAAACATTCGCCTAGCAGTTGATGAAGTTTTGCAAAATCTCAACCGCGCTGAGAAGATTAGCCTTGTCAACGAACACCTAGCAATGGTAAACTTAACAGCAGCAGCAGATAAATATCCCGATCAAATTTCAGGGGGCATGAAGCAACGGGTTGGGATTGCGCGAGCTTTGGCACTTCGGCCGAAGATGTTATTAATGGACGAACCATTTGGAGCGCTGGATGCTCTGACTCGTGGCAAGTTGCAAAAACAGGTGCTCGATATCTGGGAAAATCACAGACAAGCTGCAATGATGATTACCCACGACGTGGACGAGGCTATCTATATGTCCGATCGCATTGTGTTGATGACAAACGGCCCGGCGGCGACAATCGGCGAGATTTTGGCAGTGCCGTTTTCGCATCCGCGCGATCGCCAGGAGTTGCGGGAATCTCAGGAATATTACGAACTGCGAAACTATGCTTTGAATTTTCTCGATCGCTACTTTACTCAAGACGAATAACCCAAGGGCGACTAGAAGAACCGACAAAAAAATTCACTTAAGAGAGGTCTAGCCTGTGAATCTCAAAACAATTTTAGCGCGTTTTGAAAGTGCATTAGGATGCCAAAACTTAGCGGAAGAAATGGTGTTGCTGCCGGAGTCAAAAGTCCCTGTTTCTAAGAAAAAGTCAAAACCGACAAAACCGACAAAATCTATCAATTTTATTGTGGGTTACAACAGTTCTCCTCAAAGTCAAACAGCTCTCGATATTACCCTTTGGATTGCTCATCAAACTCGTTTAGTAACAACTCAAGAAGTCACGGTGCAAGTCGTCTACGTACTCGACGAAACTCCCAACATTTACGATGAAAATACTTGTAGTTTGGGTGTGGAAAATGCCTGGGCTACGAAGCCCAAACTGTCGGATTTAGAGGAAAAATCGGCTCTTTACTGTGCAGCGCCTGCGATCGCATTACCTACAGCAGAAATCCAATCGGTATCCCAGCGAGCAACCTGGATCGATCCTCCTTATTTTCGAGCAATTTTCTGTCCAAACAATGAGTATGAGGTAGCAGATAAGTTGCTGTGGCAAGCCCGCTGTTTGGCTGAGGAATGGCGCGGTTTATTCAAAGCTCATTTACGCATCGGTAAAGTTGCGACAGAATTGAGAAATGTGGTAGAATTAGAATCGGCAAATTTACTATTTTTAGGCTGCAATTCTCGCAACCACCCGCTGGTTAGGCAACTCGGCAAGAATTTTCCCTGCTGCGTGTTGGGGATTCCTGCCGCACTCAGCTATCCGATGGATTTGGGGCCCGAAGAAAGTTTGAGCAACTTGCAGTTGGCTACAGCTATGCCTGCACGTTAAACTTGTGGGAAATGGAAGCCTTTGAGGTGGGATTTTATAGCGCGAGCGAGTTAAGATCCCTGCGCGGTTGGTGCTTCTGTTGCTTCAAAAACGCTAGATTGATGAGTCTTATTAAGGGTTGTTGAATGCTTATCGGATCGCAGAAAGTTCATCAACTAATTTTATCCTGCCCCGGCAGACAGAGCGCAGGAGGCGATCGATAGAGCGTTTGTCATCCTCAGTCAAAGTCTCGTCAAAAATAGCCGCCAGCAAACCGTAGCGATCGGCTACAGTAATGTAGCCTCTATGATTCACTTCGGCAAACAACTCGCCCAAAGCAGATGGAATTAGGTTGACAGGGGTTTGCATTGCGATTGAGCCAGAACTCGGCGATCGCGCGATCGGTCTTTATCTGCATTAACAAAGATCGATCGCACTCTCTTATTCTCTCGGTCTATTGCCTTACAAGATGTGATAATAAACAGCACAATTTGTGATAATAAACGGCACAATTTGTGAACAATATCACATCCAATATTGCCAAATTATGCTACAACTTTATAGTTGTGTGCGCTCGCAAACACAGCAACTGCAAACTTAATTTTTGCTAAAGATTGTAAATCGGCACTGCTTCCACCGGTTCAGCCAACTCAAACCCAAACACGCGGGAATAGAAATAGAGTTCCCCATCAAGAGTTCTTTTAATATTTTCAGCGCGACGAAAACCGTGCTGTTCCCCTGCATAAGCAACATAAGCAACCGGCAAACCTTTAGCTTTCAATATCTCTACCATCATTTCGGCTTGATTGGGCGGCACGACTTTATCTTCCAATCCTTGAAAGAAGATAACGGGACAAGATAAACCTTCGGCTGCATGAATGGGCGATCGAGCTACATACAAATCTTGGCGATCGGGATAAGGCCCGATCAATCCATCGAAATACCGCGCTTCAAACTTGTGAGTATCCCTTAGCAAAGCTTCTAAATCGCTAATGCCATAATAGCTCGCACCAGCCTTAAACACATCGCGGAAAGTTAGAGCGCACAGAGTCGTGTAGCCCCCTGCACTGCCTCCGGCGATCGCCATTCTTTCGCCGTCTACTAAACCCTGTTCGGCTAAATATTTAGCACCATTAGCGCAGTCATCAACATCAACAATACCCCAACTATCTTGCAGCCTTCTTCTGTATTCGCGCCCGTAACCAGTGCTACCGCCGTAGTTGACATCAAGCACCGCAAAACCGCGACTCGTCCAATATTGAATTTTCAAATTCATGCTGCTAGAAGTAGCAGCAGTCGGGCCGCCGTGGCTTTTGACAACAAGTGGCGGTTTTTCACCCACAGGTGCAGCGAAGTCTTGGTTTTTCGGAGGATAGAAGAAGCCAAAAGCAGTCAAACCATTTTCGGTTGGAAATTCCAGCGGTTCCGGTACAGAAAGATAACCAGAATCGATGTTTAAATCGCTCGACTTTCGCAAGATTTTCCGTTGACTTGTAGCTAAATTTAGCTGTACAATAGCTGTAGATGCGATCGGCGAACCTGCCAGGAAAACAACTATTTCTCCGCGCGCTTTGACCGAGGAAATATCAGTGTACGGCGTTTCAATTTTTGTCAACTGTTTTGCAGTCAAATCGAGACTTGCCAAATGCCACTTACCTTGCTGAGTGTAGGTGCAAATAATTTTGCTTTCCGAGACAAAGGAATAGGTAGACATTCCAAAAACCCATTGGGGAAGTCCAAATTCAGCGGCCATTTCGCACAAAGGTTCTATTCCAGCCCCCCTGCTTGCTAAAGAGGGTTCTGTGCCTGCTCTTGCCTCCCCCAGCAAGGGGGGATTGAGGGGGGTGAGATCGGCTTCTGTGCCTGCTCTTGCCTCCCCCAGCAAGGGGGGATTGAGGGGGGTGCGATCGGCTTCTGTGCCTGCTCTTGCCTCCCCCCTTAGCAAGGGGGGATTGAGGGGGGTTCTATATAAATTCCACCAGTTCGACTTATCAGAAACAAAATATAAAACTCCATCAGGCGACCATTCCGGCTGAAAAATTGACTCATCAACCTCGCCCGCAACTAAATCTTTTTTGCCTAAAGAACCATCAGCATTAATTTCTGCAACCCACAATTCTGTGCCATCCCACGGCATATTTGGGTGGTTCCAACAAATCCAGGAAAGTTGAGAACCGTCAGGATTCAAACGAGGGGAAGCATAAAAATCGTTGCCCTGAGTTAAAATTTGAATATCTTCGCCGTTATCTAAATTAATACTAACAATTGTATTCACAGATTCGCCTTCACTTGCATTGTCTTCGCGCACACAAATTAAGCGATTTCTTGGTTTGTCAAAAATTACATCTGCGTAGCAACATTGAGCAGCAGGTGTCAAAGGTTCGGGCGGAGAATTTAATGTTTGACAATAAATTCTTTGGTCGGCAAAATGAGAGAAATAAACCACGCCATCAGAAACTGCAAAAGCAGCGCCACCGTATTCGTGGACGCGAGTGCGAACGTTGAACGGAGGCGGTGTTACGTCAGTTATTTTACCGTCGGGAGTCCGCCGCACGAGGACGCTTCTTCCTGCTTCCGATGGTCTTCCTTCTACCCAGTAAATATCATCGCCGTCGATCGCAATTTGTCCGAGTCCGACAGTTCCAGAAACAATTAAATCAGAGGTAATGGGGGATTTCCAAGAGCCGTAAGGTGATACTGCGTTCATATAGAATAGTTAATGATTTGTGGCTGAGTTTTTTTTTGCGAACCGCGAAGGCGCGAAGTACGCGAAGGAAGAGAAGAAAGAGAAAGAGAAAAAAATGGGTTGATTGATGGTTGAGATTTGTTATAGTTGAGACGGTTGTGTTGTCGGTATAAATTAATTTATATTTTTACTTTACAGTAATTCACTCACCAGGGAAGCAAAATGTCGAAAAAATTGGTACTCATGGATCACGACGGTGCAGTTGACGACTATCTCTCAGTCGTGTTGCTGATGACAATGGAAGAAGTGGAAACTCTGGGAGTAATTGTCACTCCGGCGGATTGCTACATTCAACCAGCGGTGAGTGCAACCCGCAAAATCCTTGATTTGATGGGATGTTCAGAGGTGCCGGTGGCGGCGAGTACGGTGCGGGGGTTGAATCCGTTTCCGGTTTTGTTTCGGCGAGATTCCTTTGCGTGCGATCGCCTTCCCATTCTAAATGAAAAAGCAACCATTGACACGCCGTTAATATCGGAACCCGGACAAAACTTTATGGTGGGAGTTTTGCGGGATGCCAAGGAACCGGTCACATTAATGGTAACGGGGCCGCTAACAACAGTAGCACAAGCCTTAGATATTGCACCAGAAATTGAAAGCAAAATCAAAGAAATTGTGTGGATGGGAGGGGCGCTCAATGTTATAGGTAATGTTAGCAAAGATATGGAACCGGGACAAGATATGTCAGCGGAATGGAATGCTTACTGGGATCCGATCGCAATTGATAGAGTTTGGCAAACACAAATTCCGATTGTGATGTGTCCTTTAGATATCACCAATAATGTACCGCTGACTGTTGAATTTTCCAATCGCTTAGCAAGACAGCGCAAATATCCGATTTCCGATTTAGCAGGACAGTGTTATGCTTTAGCAATATCTCAAGATTACTATTTTTGGGATATTTTGGCAACGGCTTATTTGGCACATCCAGAATTTTACGAACTGCGAGAATGGGAAACGGAAATAGTTACCGAAGGTATCAGTCAAGGACGTACAAAAGTTAAAACAGGAGGGCGAAAAATTCAAGCAATGGATCGAGTAGATACGGAAAAGTTTTACAATTACATATTGCAACAGTGGGCGCGTTAAGCATAACAATATCTGGTAGAGGCGGGTTGTTAGCCAAAAATATCCCTACAAAACCCGCCCTAACTCAAATATTTACGCTATCTTCTCTTTCCTCTCTTTCCTCTCTTTCTCTGCGCCCTCTGCGCCCTCTGCGGTTAATCAAAAAAAATCTCATTCACAAATCCAACAAAATTGCGGTAAGCGGCGTGGACTCGGTTCGTCAATTGTCGATAGTGGAAAAAATCCGATGAAATTATCCTCAAAAAAATTCTGGATTGTTGCGTGTGTTGTGTATTTTTTGATTCTTCTCGGTATTATGCTACTGGCAGATATGGGGCTGTTAGTGAATTTTCCTCTGGCTCATCCGCCTTTTGACAAACTCGGACATTTTATTTTGTACGGAATTTCCTCTTTTTTGTGCCATAGAGCAACTGGCAAAAAAATGATGATGGTGTTGAATTATCCAATTCCTTTCGGGCCAGCACTGTTTACTATGTTCACTGCTG
Source organism: Microcoleus sp. CAWBG58 (assembly GCF_020883045.1). Lineage (NCBI taxonomy): Bacteria > Bacillati > Cyanobacteriota > Cyanophyceae > Oscillatoriales > Microcoleaceae > Microcoleus > Microcoleus sp. CAWBG58. Next base: position 16,096 of record NZ_JAHRFA010000069.1, read on the forward strand.
GGGAAGAAATGCTGCAAGCGATTTTACCCAATCGTAGTGCTAGTATTGAAGATTTTTTAGCGAGTTTTGCTGGAATTTTAGTTTTTTATTGGATTGGGGAAGCTTGGGATAAAGAAAAAGGGAAGTGAGAGAGAAGTTATTAGTTATTGGTTATTAGTTATTAGTTATTGGTTATTAGTTATTAGTTATTAGTTATCAGAAGATAAGGTATGTTGTTGGGCTTTAGCCCTCTTAGTTTAGTGGTTATATAAGCTGTTAGTCATGCCTCATCTTTTTGAGAAAGGCTATATTAGTCATTAGTTATCAGTAATTAGTTATTAGTCATTAGTTATCAGTCATTAGTTATCAGTCATCAGGAAGAGGGAAGAAGGAAAAAGAAGTTGAGTTTGTAGGGTGATATTCGGCGCATCGGTTGACGGGGGCGATCGACTATCGACTAATGTTGTATTTATTTATTTTGACGCTCCCCGGCATACAGGCACGGGGATTCTTAAGATAAAGGATATTTTTGCACCATAAAATGAAGCAAATGTCAATAAAATGTGTTTGCGATCGTTCAATTAGTCTCTTCCAAAAAGGTTTGTACTCGACCGTTTGGTCTCAATACAACTCTAATTTTCGGGTTTTTTCCATGAGTAACGGCGGAAACAAACGGCTCGCCGACTAAAGGCATACTAGCGCGATCGATATAATCGGCCGCTGCTTTGCCCATCGGGACAATAGTTTGAATTGAGCCGTTTTCATCGATCTGGAGGCTGTATTCCAAGGTTTGTTCCATTCCTTCTGGTGGCTTCCAGCGTTCCTCAAAGTAGGTTCTAGCTTCTGAAACTTGAGGAATTGTATCAAATAAAGTGCGGTTTTTTTTGCTGGCGGTAGCCTCGTTGTTGTCCTCTGACTCTGCTTGCGGTTTAGTGTCCTCAAGGCGTGGGAGTTCGGTGCTGGGGGGGGAAATCGGCTGGGGGAGGGGGGGGAATGATTGCGGTGGGGGAACTGGCAATCGCGATGCAGATAGGGATGGCGGCAGGGGGGGCGGTACGGCGGGAGCTAGTCTCGGCGGTATGGGGGGTAGCAGGTAGGGTGCTTGGGGGACGCCAATTGGGGGCCCTGCGGGATCGGGAATTGTGATGATTTGTCCTCCCCCGAGGGCTGGGGCGCTCTGTGATGCTGCGGGTGCGCTGCTGTTGGGGGGGAATAGCAGGGGTGGCTGCTGGATGGGGCTGGGTTTGTTGGTGCTTCGGCTTGGGGCTAGGGCGATTGGGGGCAAGCTGGGGCTGGGGGTGGCGGCGGTGTTGATGGGCGGGGGCGGTAGGGGGGGTAAGCCTGGTGTGGCTGCGACTGTTGGTGTTGGTGTTGCTGTTGGGGATGTGGTGGGGGCGGGAACTGGGCTGGCGGTGGCGCCGGCAAGTATTTGGGGCTGCGGGAGTGCGGGGGTAAATTGTGGGTTGGTGGGGGCTGTGGTGGGGGCTGTGGCGGTTGTTGGGGAGGTGTTGGAGGACGATCGATCGAGCATTTTAACAATTCCCGTCGTCATTCCGACGCTGGCGACTAGGATTGCTGCGATATTCAGCCATGGTAATGCTTTGGCTTGTGCGCGATCGCGCTTGAGGTTGGGGAGTGTCATGACTTCGGCGGCGCAGTCATCTAGTGCGGTGGCCAAGTCAAAGAGTTGGAGGGTACTCAAGTGTACTTCCGGCCCGGATTCGGCGGCGCTCAACGAGCCTAAAAACAAGTTGTGGGCGAGCAAGCCGCGGGGTTCTAGGCGGGGGGGAACTGGCAGGTAGGTAGTGTTTGGGGCTGCGGTTGCTAGTTCGGATGTGTTGGGGGGTCGATCGAATGTAACGACATTGCGCGCGACTTCTGGCGAGTCTGGGGCTGTGGTAAAACCTGTTTGGGAGTTGAGGTTGTTGTCCCAATCGCGGGCTTCGCCGAGGAAGTTTTGGACGTAGTTGGTGACTGCTTCGTGAAGGGTTTCGAGTTGCAGTCGATCGCCCCTGAGAGTAACGTGTTCGGTATCTGGTAGCCTGGGGTCATCAAGCCGCAACTCGAAATTTAAAGATTTAAACACGGGTTTGCCCGCCCAGCGAGACAGAGGCGAACTTTTGGCTGTAATTTCCAGCGTGCAAGTGGGGGGCGTGTAGCGTTTGAGAGCCATAGCTAAGAAGGAAGAAGGAAGAAGGAAGAAGGAAGAGGGAAGAAGGAAGAAGAAAGAGGGAAGAGGGAAGAAGGAAGAGGGAAGAGGGAAGAAGGAAGAGGGAAGAAGGAATAACTATGTTTTATCTGATATTTTGCAACATTCTTAACAAGCTTTTTTAGGAACAGGCAAGATGCCTGTTCCACAATAAATAAACTTTCTGGTGGAACAGGCATCTTGCCTGTTGCAGATGTTTATCATTGTCGTTATTCTCGTCCGATCGCAATTTCATAAATTTCTGTTTAATTTTTAGCACGATCTAGGAGGGCTACCCAGAGGCGCCGGTGGCCGCCGGGACTGCTGTAAAATAGCAAATCGATCAGGAGTTTGAGGGCCAAATTAGTTAGTTCTTTTGCCGATAAGCTTTCTGCATCTTCCATGCGATCGGCATAAGTGTTGCTAAACCTATCAATATAGTCTCCCAACAAAGCGACTGTGTGAGGTTCGCGGTTTTGCTCAGCCATTTGTTCCAGCAAAGCCACGGCGCGGCGGATTAAAGCTTGATGCTGTTTTGCCAAATTACAGCTGATCAAAACGAGCGATCGAGCTTCCTCCACATCCAGTTTTTTCCGTCCTCCCTGGCCTTTCCGCAGCGGGTTCGACTGTCGCAGCCGCCACAAAGCCACGCGATCGGCTACCATTGGCTCTAAATTCAGTTCGGCTGCTACCTTGAGCATGGCCTCTGAGCCAATTTCTGCCAGGGCTTCTAGGGCTAACAGCACTAAATCCAGTTGGGCTTTAATGTTGTCCAACTGGGTAGGTTCTGGTGCTTTTTGGGTCAATTCTTCCCAGTTGGGAGATGGGCCCGTTTCGTTTGTGGGAGCGGAGGGCTTTACAGTCGAGCGCATGGCTTGGGCACGGGAAATAAGACAGGTTGAGGCAGGATATCGACAGTATGCAATGCTTTTGGTTTGCGATCGGACAAAAGCAGATTCTGTTAATTGGTCTCCATAACTCGTTGCTTGGATTCCGGCAATCCTAGTTGCTGGACGGATTTGCGAGTTGAAAGTTGCGGTTGCAAGTTCGATCGACAGCAACCAGAAAAACCCATAAATTTTTACCCCCAACCATCCTACGCCGCAGAGTGACCGAAATCAAATCAGTGCTTTGAAACTACCGGGACTTGTATAAATCCAAAGATCGAGACTAGCTCTGTCTAATGCTACTCATAGTCTGTCGATACTCATAGTCTGTCAGATTATAGTTGTCGTTGCTTAATCTGGCGCAATCTATGGATATTACGGAGCAATTTGGTAAAAAAGTTAGACATTTCAGAAAGCTCAGAAATCTTTCCCAAGATCGGCTTGCAGAACTATCTGAATTACATCGTACTTATATTGGCTCAGTTGAACGAGGTGAAAGGAATATAACGCTGCTTAATGCCAGCAAAATAGCCAAGGCATTATCCGTTAGTTTAGCTGAACTGGTAACTGATGATGACTGAAAGAAAAAGAAAGCAAATTTTAGCAAGATACCAAAATTAATTTACCGAGAAAGTTTACGGAGAAGAGAATGAAGAACACGATATTTTAATGGATGTGTTTGGGATCTCTCCCATAATAAAAAAAGAAAATAGGCAATATTGGGGACGCGAGCTAGGTATGTGTTGGCAATTGTTAGTTACTGAAACGTGCAAAGCATATTGCAGTAGTTTTCAGCCAGCATTTAAAGTGGGAAGCGATGAGCCGTGCGATCTGATTGTTGATGGGTACGCGATAGATACAAAATATCGTATTGGCTCAGGAGATTCGGGGACACTGAAAAAATTCAAATTATATGGGCCACTACTTCGTACTTATAATTCAATACAGTTGACTTAAGAAAAATCTGACTTGCCCAAAATGGCTGTATTGCCATAAAATCGTCAGATGAAATTCATCAAAAGCATTAAGTAAACCGTATTGAAATATAATCCACTTCATTAAGAGAAGAGTTTTGAACCACAGAGGGCGCAGAGGGCGCAGAGGGAAGAGTATTGCGAGGGTTTTGGATGTCGTAAAAAACCTTTTATCCCTCCCCTCTCTGTGTTCTCTGTGTTCTCTGCGGTAAAATCTTCTTAATATCTACTTCACCTCTTTATCATCCAAAAATCGTCAGATGAAATTCATCAAAAGCATTAAGTAAACCGTATTGACTTATAATTACGAGCCAGTATTTTTAATACTTAGAAAAGATAATTTGCCGCTGCTATTACAGCGTGCCAAGTAGGGACTTGGAGAGTTTACACTGGCGATGCTTCCTTTGAGTTTATGCAAACAATAAGTGGGTTTGATTTAAAGTCATTTCTTACTGAAAAAGTGGGAGAATTCCCTGTACACCGCTGAAACTATCAAGGCGCTTGTTGATAATCTCTATGTAGTCAGGTACTATTTCAATACCAACATATTTAATCCCAAATTCTTGTGCAGCCAGTAATGTAGTTCCCGATCCTGCGAAAGGATCGATTAGAATAGAATTTTCCAAACGCGGTACAAATATTTCAACCAGCTTTCTCATTAGAGCGATCGGTTTTACTGTGCAATGGACGTTAAACTCATCGGTTTTCTCGCGCTGTATACCTTCTAAAATATTTGACTGAAAACCACCAAACTGATCTTTAGTATAAAATAGACCAGTACCATACTCCTGTAAAGTTTCCAAGTAATTATTGACCAGTGGTTTTTGAAGTACGCAGATTGCTTCCCATTCGTTCCTCAGACAACTGTGCCAACCATCCCATTTTTCAGGATTTTCATATCCTTTCTTCTCGAACTGTTGTTTGATATTGACACCTTTAGGGATACCACTCGATCTTTTATAAACAAGCATATCTCTCGCATAGAATCCAGCATTTTCAAGTGCTACTTGTACGTGAGCAACAGTTCGCGTGCTGTTGAAGACTAAAACTGTCGCACCCGGTTTGCAGATCCGAAAAAGCTGCTCGCCCCAATCAAAGCACCACTTTTCATAATCCAGAGTGTTATTGCGATTCCTTTGATACCATTTTTCGTTTCTGACTCCACCTGCTAAACCACTGCCATAGGGAATGTTTTTAACAAGGGTTTTACTTCCCTTGTCATTGACTTTTTCAATACGTCTTTGAATTTCTGAATCATCCCATTTATGACCAATAAATTCATAATTATAAGGTGGGTCAGTGATACACGCAGAAATATAATTTTCTGGCAATGCTTTCATCACTTCACGACAGTCACCAACCAAAACTTCATTTGAGGGAGCTTTTTTCATGAGTCGGGCAGTTACTCAAGTGGGAAATCAATCTTCAATTATGCCACATTTGCAGTATATAGTGAATCTAAATGAGTCGTGAAACTCTCTTCTCTTTCCGAACTTCGCGTTCTTTGCGTCTTCGCGGTTCGTTTAAAACAGTTTTTCCACAACTCATTTACACTCCCTATAGGCAGTCCAAATCATAGGTTGATTGCAACTTGTTTTGCTGCATACAAACATATAATTATGAGTCAACCGGAAATATAGCCTTTCTCAAAAAGATGAGGTATTACTGAGAGCTTGTATAACCGCCTAAACTAAGAGGGCCCAAGCCCAACAACATACCTCATCTTTCTGATAACCGCTATACCTAAATCCTGACTATTTCAAATAAACCAACGTCACGCCTCCACCTCCTTCTTTTTGACTGGCGAGCTCGAAGCGGGAAACCTGCGGGTGAGTAGCGAGGAATTCGTGAACTCCGCGCCGCAACTGTCCGGTACCTTTGCCGTGAATTATCCACAATGCACCGTATTCGACTGCTTTGGAGAGAGCTCTGTCGATTTCGATTTCGGCATCGGAGACTCTGGCGCCCCGGAGGTCGATCGAATTATTAGCAGTCCGAATGGCGATTTCCGGATTGGGTTTTGCTGGTTCCGACGCTGCTTGCTTAGCTTTGGCGGTAGCGGCTGCTTGAGCTGCAACCTTGGCTAATTGAGCTTTGGTTTCCGGTTTTTGACCGTCGAGGGATTCAATTTCTGCCAGTTTGACTGTCATTTTCATAATCCCAAACCGCACGCTCAACTCTTCGTTAGCATCGGGGCCGCTGAGGACTTCGGCGGTTTGGCCCAGGCTGGGAATGCGGATGCGATCGCCCGTTTTTGGCATAAAACCCGGTTTTGGTTTCGCCGGTTGCTTCCGAGAGGGCAGGTGTTTTTGGGAAATTTGATTTAAGGTTTCTGTTGCCATTTGGGCATTTTGAGCCGTTTGGTCGCCCGCCTGCAAGCGACGAATAATTTGAGCAATTTCTGATTTTGCCGATCCTATTGCCTCATTTACTGCCACTTCCTGAGCTATTTTTAGTTCTCGCTCCCGCTCTTGCAAAGCCGCTGCTTTTTGAGAAACTTCCTTGTGCAGTTTTTCGGTTTGGTGCAGCAGTTGAGTTGCTTCTCTGGCTTTGGTTTCCTGTCTCCGGCGCTGGGCTTCTAGTCCTGCAATCACTTGATTGACATCTTGAGATGCTCCGCCGACATAGGTTTGAGCTTCATCGACTATGGATGCTAGCAAACCGAGTCTTTTGGCAATAGTTAGGGCGTTGGAACGTCCGGGAATTCCCCACAGCAAGCGATAGGTTGGCTGCATGGAATTGTCGTCAAATTCTACTGAGGCATTTTCAAAGCGGGCGTCTTGATATTTGAGGGCTTTGAGTTCGCCAAAGTGGGTAGTTGCGACTGTCAGCAGCGAATGTTGGGCGAGATATTGCAGTAGGGCGATCGCCAATGCGCTACCTTCAGATGGGTCTGTCCCCGCTCCTACTTCGTCTAACAAAACTAAAGATTTGGGAATTGGGAATTGGGCATCGGGCATGGGGAATTGGGCATTGGGAATTGGAAATTGGGCATCGGGCATGGGGAATTGGGCATTGGGAATTGGGGATTCGGAGTTTTCTTCCCCTTCTTCTGCTCTTTCTGCTTGCCTTTCTCCTTCTTTTTCTCCTGTTTTCAATACTTCTAAAATGCGACTGATGCGGCGGATGTGACCGCTGAAAGTAGACAAACTTTGCTGCAAAGATTGTTCGTCACCAATATCGGCAAGAATATTGTCGAACCAAGGCAATTCTACGGGTTCGCGGGCGGCGACAAACATTCCGGCTTTGGCCATTAAAGCTGCCAATCCCAAGGTTTTGAGGGTGACAGTTTTGCCGCCGGTGTTCGGGCCAGTGATGGCGACTACGCGGATCTGGGGGCTGATGGTTAAATCGACGGGTACGACTGCAAAGCCTTGTTCGTGCTGTTGCTGCCAAACTAATAGGGGATGGCGCAATTGACGGAGGGTAATTGGCGATCGCAGATTGCGAATTAATACTTGGCTTTTTTCTGCTTGTTCCTCCTCTAAATTTTCATCGTCCGAATTTTCATCATCTAATTTTTCTGTATTTTTTAGTGCTAATTCTGGCTCTCCCAATTCGATAAATTTCGGCGGGTTTGCTTGGAGCCAATAACCGTAGCGCGCTTTAGCCGCAGCTAAATCTAAAGTTGTTACTACCACCACCAATCTGTCTAAATCTGGTTTGACTGCTGCGACTTGCTCGGTGAGGGCGCGGAGGACTGCTTCTTCTTCGGCTTGTTCTTGCCTGAGCAACTGCCGCATTTGGTTGTTGAGATTGACTGTGTTGTGGGGTTCTACATAAAGTGTCGCGCCGCTGGCGGAGGAGTCGTGAACGATGCCCGGTATCGCATCTTTTTGGGGAGCTTTTACCGGAATCACAAAGCGCGAGCTTCTTTGAGTAATTACCTGTTCTTGAACGGCGTTGGATTGGCGTTGCAAAATTCCTTGCAATATTTGATAAATGCGATCGCGCAACTGCCGCATTTGCACTCGAATTCCTGCTAATTTAGGAGTGGCGCGATCGGCTACTTGAGCGCGATCGTCTATACAGCGATGGATTTCTTGCTCGATTTCGGGATAAGTCCGCAGTTGCGATGCCAGTTCTTTGAGCGTCGGCACATCGGGCGCAGAGTCAACAATCCGGCGCAATTGCCTTGCTCCGGCCAGGGTTGTAGCAATTGCGAGCAATTCTTCGCCCCCGAGCAAACCTTGAAGTTCGGCTCGTTGCAGGGCAGAGCCGATGTCTTGGATTCCTTCAAAACTCAAAGCACCGCCAGGGCGGCTTTCTAACTGGTAAGCTTCCTGAGTTTGGGCCTTGAGTTCGGCTGTTTGAGCTTGAGTTGCTGGGATTTGGAGGTCGAGGGCGGCCGCGACGCCGAGTTTAGTAGCAGCGAAGGTAGCCAAGTGCTGACACAGGCGCGGCCATTCTAATAGTTCTAGTGTTTCGGATTGAATCAAAGTTGAGGTGGTGTTGGTGATTGGCATTCCCAGGCGCTGACCGAGAAGGTTGATTTGACGATACTATTAATTAATTTTAAAGTTTTTTATGGTTTCCGGGCGCAACTTGAGAAAGTATCTGGGATAACCGTCAGTATATTTTCCATTTTTGGATTTGAGATTTGAGATTTATTGCACAGGTGAATCTGCGAACTTTAACGGGGTCTAAATTTGTGGGATCTCCACGACTCCTGTCGGGGGCTGGTATCTGTTTGCGGGCGGGTGACAAAGTAGCAAGGCGAGAATTTGTATTTTTGGGTTCGCCGTCTCAAATTATACATTCTACTGATACCTGTTTGGCAAAACGATGCAACTGTAGGCCCGCAATCCAAATCATTATCCAGTAAGTCCTGCCAAATCTCAAATCTCCAATCTAAAATCTCAAATGGTATGAGCATTTTTGCTGTTGAGGGAGCTAGCATCTACTGTTTTTTGCTGGGATTAAACTATTTTGTTTTAAATATGTCCGGGTAATTGTGGCGGTTGTATCCTAAAGAGAAAGTTGTGGAGCTGGTGTTATGGCAAAAATTCTGACGATCGCAGATAGTATGACTTGGGAAGTCGTCCAAGAGTTACTGGAAAAGGAGGGACATCAGGTAAAAGTCGCTTCCGACGGCAAAGATGGTTTTGATATGGCGAGGGAATTCTCCCCGGATGCGATCGTTTGCGATGGGACTTTGCCTCAAATTCACTGGTTGGAGGTGTGTCGGCTGGTGAAAGCCGATTCCCTATGGGATAGCTTCGCTTCACGAGAATTGAGTACAGGCTATTTTTTGCTGCTGATAACACCCGAGCAATTTGCAGAAGTTCAAGAATTGGACGCGCGGGTTGACGATTTTGTGTTGAAACCGATAGTGAAGCAAGAATTTTTGGGGAGGCTGCGGGCGGGATTGCGCGAGCGCGAGTTGAGGCTGGAGTTGGCACGAACTCAGCAAGAATTGCAACTGTCGCGCGATCGATCGCTGGAAAGTGAAAAGATGTCAAACTTGGGGGAATTAGTGTCTGGTATTGCCCACGAAATTAACAATCCAATTACTTTTATTTACAGCAATCTCACCCACGTCCAAAGTTACGCTACCGATTTAATTGAACTACTGCGATTGTATCAAAAACAGCTCGTCAATCCTGACGCGGAAATTATGCAAAAACAGCAAGATATGGATGTGGAATTCCTGCTCGACGACTTGTTGAAAATTGTGAGTTCCATGCGTACCGGGAGCGATCGCATCCGCCAAATAATCTTGTCGGTACAGGATTTTTCCCGCAGCGATCGCTCTGGCTGGCAGTTATTCGATATTTCCGACGGTTTAGAAAACACTCTGTTGTTGTTGCAGCACCGCTTACCGGCACGGGAGGGAAGGCGGGATATCAAGGTGATGAAGGAATACGGAAATTTGCCGCAAGTTGAGTGTTACGCGGGTCAGCTCAATCAAGCTTTTCTGAATGTGATCGATCGCGCGATCGATGCTTTGGAAAAGTCGAGTCAAGAGTTGGAAGAGTCGGAATCAGTTAAATTTAAGCCTGTGATTTTGATTAGCACTCATGTAATCGACGGTCAGCGGATTGCGATTGAGATTGCTGATAACGATCTGGCAACTAGCGAAGATATCGCAGCCCAATTTTCCGATCAATTTTTGAGGGAGACGGCTGCGGAAAGTAGCAGCCTTTTCGGACTGGCTATCAGCTATCGGATAATTGTAGAGCAGCACAAAGGAGAGTTAAAGTGTTTTTCTGAGCCGGGTAAAGGTACTAAGTTTCGGATAGAAATCCCGCTCAGGCACAGTTAATTAATTGGAGGTTAATCTTGAGGTACGTAGTTGCGCTTGGGCGCTCTTTCATATATATAGATAAGAGTGCCCAAGCGCAACAACGTACCTTATTTGTTAATTGAGTTGAGAAATTAGCTCGTTATTAACTTGGCTGCTAATTTTGTAATCGCACTGCTGTTGCAGCGGACACTCGTCGCAGCGGGGGTTTTTGGCAGTGCAAACCGCCGCCCCAAAGTCCAGCAGTCCTAGATTCCAAGGCCCGACTTCCCGTTTGGGAGCGAGTCTATCTGCTGCTTCCCAAAGTTCGGGCGAGCGCGATTTTACCTTACCGCCATCAATCCCAAAAAAACGCTCCAAAATCCGAGCAACATTCGTATCGAGTATGGCTTTTGGCTGTCCGAAAGCATTGGCACAAACCGATCGCGCAATGTACTTCCCAACTCCCGGAAGTTCCAGCAACTGAGCTTCAGTACGCGGTACATTTCCCTGATAATTTTCCAGGATCACCAGCACCGATTCCCGCAGCTTTTGCGCCCGAAAAAACAGACCCAAAGGCTGCAACAAACTAGCAACTTCCTCCACAGGCGCGATCGCCAGATCCTCCACAGTTGGATATCGACGGACAAATTCTTGATAAACCGGAGCAACGGTAGCAGCAGTAGTTTTTTGCAACAGCAACTCAGCTACTAAAATCGCGTAGGGGTCGCAGGTGCGGCGCCAAGGAAAATCGCGGAAATTCTCCTGGGCCCAAGCTTTCAGCCGGCGGCGGAACCACCGGACTTTCGCAGCGTTCAAATGCTTTGACCCAGATCCGACATCAGAATCAAAAACAGCGGCATTTAATGCAGGCATTTGATTTGTAATTTGGATAAATTGCCAAGTTTATATTTATATAATAGCAGATTTAAATGATTTGTAAAAAACTCTTTTTCTTTCTCTTTCTCTGCGTACTCTGCGCTCTCTGCTGTTAATAAAAAAAATATTATCAACCACCCGCCAGATCTGGAAATCCAGAAACAATATTAATTTCAAACAATGTCAAAATGTAAAATTTTGTATAGCAAACAGCACAACTGCCTAAAAATAGATCATGCTAGGTATTCAAGAGACTTCAATCGCCCGCAAAAACAAATTTAAATCAGGTAATAAAATGGTAGTAGCAGCACCTGTTCAATCCGGCAGTCAGTCAATTTTTCAAGCTCGTTACGACAACTTTATTGGCGGCAAGTGGGTAGCACCGGTGAAGGGGAAATACTCGGAAAACCTTTCTCCAATTACCGGAAAATCAATTTGTCAAATTCCCCGATCGAGCGCAGAGGATGTAGAATTGGCACTGGATGCCGCCCACGCCGCGAAAGACAAATGGGGTAAGACTTCTCCCGCAGACAGGGCGCGGGTGTTGCACAAGATTGCCGATCGCATCGAAGAAAACCTCGATCGCCTCGCCATCGCCGAAACCTGGGACAACGGTAAACCAATTCGCGAAACCAGACTAGCAGACATCCCGCTGGCGATCGACCATTTCCGCTACTTCGCAAGCTGCATTCGGGCCCAAGAAGGGTCGATCGGCGAACTCGACGAAAACACCGTCGCCTACCACTTCCACGAACCCCTAGGCGTCATCGGACAAATCATCCCCTGGAACTTCCCAATCCTCATGGCTGCGTGGAAACTCGCCCCAGCCCTCGCCGCCGGAAACTGCGTTGTCCTAAAACCAGCAGGGCCAACTCCCGCATCCATCCTCGTATTGATGGAAATCATCGCCGACTTAGTACCGGATGGCGTCATCAACGTCGTCAACGGCCCCGGTGCCGAAATTGGCAAAACCCTCGCCACCAGCCCCCGAATTGCCAAAGTAGCCTTCACCGGTGAAACAACCACGGGCCGGCTGATCATGCAGTACGCCTCCCAAAACGTCATCCCCGTCACCCTAGAATTAGGCGGAAAATCGCCCAACATTTTCTTTGAGGATGTCTGCGCCCAAGATGACGATTTTCTGGATAAAGCAGTGGAAGGCTTTGTGATGTTTGCTTTCAACCAAGGCGAAGTTTGCACTTGTCCCTCGCGGGCGTTAATTCAAGAATCGATTTACGATCGATTCATGGAAAAGGCGATCGATCGCATCCGGCAAATCAAACAAGACAACCCCCTAGATCCAACAACCGCCCTGGGCGCCCAAGTCTCAGTCAACCAGATGGAAAAAATCGCCGAATACGTCAAAATCGGGCGTGAAGAAGGCGCAGAATGCCTGATTGGCGGCGAAAGAAAAATCTTATCCGGCGACTTACAAGACGGCTATTATTTCCACCCGACAGTCTTCAAAGGAAACAACAAAATGCGAATTTTCCAAGAAGAAATCTTCGGCCCGGTATTAGCAGTCACCACCTTCAAAGACGAAGCCGAAGCCTTAGAAATTGCCAACGATACCCTCTACGGTTTAGGCGCCGGAGTTTGGACGCGCGACATCAACACCGCCTACCGCATGGGCCGCGCCATTCAAGCAGGTCGCGTGTGGACAAACTGCTATCATTTGTATCCCGCCCACGCAGCCTTCGGCGGCTACAAATCATCAGGTATCGGTCGCGAAAACCACAAAATGATGTTGGATCACTACCAACAAACCAAGAACTTATTAGTCAGCTACAGCCCGAAAGCATTAGGCTTCTTCTAAAAAGGTACGTAGTTGCGCTTCAGCGCTCTTAGATTATCTAAACAAGAGCGCCAAATCGAAAAAACCAAACCAATAACTTCTTCTAAAAAGGTACGTAGTTGCGCTTGAGCGCTCTTAGATTATCTAAACAAGAGCGCTCGATCGAAAAAACCAAACCAAAAACTTCTTCCAAAAAGGTACGTAGTTGCGCTTCAGCGCTCTTAGATTATCTAAACAAGAGCGCTCGATCGAAAAAACCAAACCAAAAACTTCTTCCAAAAAGGTACGTAGTTGCGCTTCAGCGCTCTTAGATTATCCAAAAAAAAGAGTGCTCAATCGCAACAACCAAACCAATAACTTCTTCTAAAAAGGTACGTAGTTGCGCTTCAGCGCTCTTAGATATACAAACAAGAGTGCTAAAGCGCAACTACGTACTTAATTACCATACAATAACTTCTCCCATGGAAACAATCCCCAAAGTCACAGCCACAGAAGCCGCCTTAAAACTAATAGAATACCTCAAAACCCAGCACGGAGAATTGATGTTTCACCAATCGGGCGGCTGCTGCGATGGTAGTTCTCCCATGTGCTATCCCAACGGGGAATTAATCGTCGGCGATGGCGATGTATTGCTGGGAAAACTAGACGGTTGTCCCTTTTATATTGCAGCACAGCAATACGAACATTGGCAGCACACGCAGTTAATCCTAGACGTAGTACAGGGGCCCGGAGGCAGCGATTTTTCCCTGGAAGGGCCGGAGGGAGAGCGTTTTATTACTCGTTCTCGCTTGTTTGTGAATGCTAGTTAACTCTGTTTAGCCTCTTGTTTGGACTAAAAAAAATTAATTTAAAATGAACCGCACCAGCGCCAGAGAACGCAGAGAAAGAGTACAGAGATAGATTTTATTGATGTTGACAATCTCGGCATTTTTTGCTAGATATACTTGGTTTATGGCAAGCGCGTTTCCTCAATAAAGGAAAGCCCATCAAAAATGCCGTTTTTAAAGGCTTGAGTGCTGCGAACTCGCTGCTTTTCGCTGAGTAATGTCATTGTTTCCATAAAGGTAATAAGGACGTTATCTTCAGTTTTATTTGCCCGAAAGCATACTGTTTCCTGACCTGCATCCCAGGCGATCGCCGAAAAATCCGCATAACTGCTAGAATGCAGTTTTAAAATCCGTTCTTCAAACTCTCCGTCAAAATTAAGCTGAAGGCGAGAACCGTCTGAGAATTCATAATTATTAACTTGTTGGTAGTGACTTCCTTGAATCCAGATGGTAAAATTACCGAAGAAGCTGCGAGAAAAATGTCCGCGAGTATCGGTTTTGATATATTCTCCTTGCCAAGTACCAATATGACGGGTAAAAATTTCAGGTACTTTCTCCAAATCGGGAGAACTCACAGGGGTGACTGTATCTTCACGAATTACAGGATTGTTACTCATTATTTCCTCTCCAGTTTTTCTCGACACCTGATTTGCGTAAGAATGTAAGACTGATATCATGTCGGGTCAATTACAATAACAATAAAAGTTCGTAGTGCGGACTTTAGTCCGCAGCTTTTTGCGGACTGAAGTCCGCACTACAAACCCATTTTATTGCGATCGATCGACCGGACATGATATGACGTATAAATCTAGTTGATTTCATCATTAAACCACCCAGAGTTTGTTGATCTGTACAGCATTTAATTAAATTGTATATTTCAATTCCATCTCTCCCTCTCCCCCTCTCTCCCCCTCTCCCCCTCTCTATCCCTTAACGACGGCCAACTTTCTGACTAATTTCTCGGCTGCTGCGTTGATATTCGTGGACAATTGGGAGTCTTTCAGTTTGGAAGTTTTCCAAGGCTTCGGGAATATTCGCACTATTTGCGAGATGTTTTGCTAAATACAAACCATCTTCCCAACCGGAAGTCATTCCTCTGGCGCGTGTGGAACTTTTGGCGTGGGCTGCATCTCCAATTAAGATAACACGACCATCGTAGATTTTCGGCAGGGGGTCAATGTCATAGGAAAAACGACAGACAATATTTTCTAGAGGCGTTGATTCTATAATTTTTCTGGCATCTTCTGGGAGTTTTGCTAGTTCTTCGGGAGGAATGGTAATATTGGTAGGTTGCAGTTTCCCGATTTCAGATTCAGTGCGCTCTTTTTCAATAAAGAAACCCCAATGAGTGCGACCTCCACCGATGTGAAAGAAGTTGGCATAAATTCCCCTACCCCGTACATAAACAAAAAAGTTTCCTTCGGGACAGAAGCTGTTATCTTCGACTATTCCCCGCCAGACGACATCGCCTAAATAAAATAGTTCTACGTTAGGAACTATAAATTGACGGACTTTTGAGACAATGCCATCGGCACCAATTAATAGATCGCCTTCCCATTTTGTGCCATCTTTAAAGTGGGCGATCGCACTGTGGTCGGTTTGGGCGATCGATGCCAATTCTGCATTAAAATGAATGCACTCGGGGGGTAACTCGTCAAGGATTGCTTCTAATATAGCTTTGCGGTGTACCAGCATTGCTGGGACTTCGCTTTCTTCGTAGGTGACGTGCTCGGAATTGATGACGCCGCCGCGCAGGTTGCGAAACTCAAATAATTTAACTCGATCGCCCGCATTGATAATTTTTTCAGTAATTTGAGCGTTGCCTTGATGCAGTGCTTCCATACCTGCTTGCACGATCAGAATACCACAGCCATCGGTGCGGGGATAGGGTGCTTTTTCAAACAAGTCAACTTTAAACCCTTGTTGAATCAGCAGAGTTGCCAGATAAGCTCCTGATGTTCCTGCGCCGATAATACCTATTCTGGTTTGGGACGGAACCATTTGTGCTTCTCCTGAGTTTAAGATTGCGATCGCTCCTCAACCAATATTATTATTACATAAAATCAGATTTGGGCTAGGTGCAGATGCGCGATCGTCTTCGAGGGTTCCGCTAACGAGCTTTTGGTGATAGCTACAGGTTTCAAGCAGCCACTAAAATCAGTACCCGAAGTGAGACAGGATTAATAATTAAGATCGTGTCAGATCTAACGACCATATTGGTTTGTAGTGAGGACTTTAGTCCTTCTTTTCCTCAGACTAAAGTCATTACTACAAACCGTTACAGATTGCTGTCAACCGACCGGACATAATATAATGGGTGAGTTGAAAATTATCGCACTCACAACTTAAGGCTGGTTTAAGCTTTAGGAGTGGTAATTAAAGCCAATTCAATTTTGTCATCAGGCTTTTGAGTAACTTTTGCGTCCAAACCTGGGCCAAAAAATTTAGCTATTTTTTCTTGCTTTTCTTCCCAAAGTTCGATCGACAGCAGCGGCGAATAAAACTCTAGAATTAACGCATAAGCACCGTCAATATCAACTTCCCGCAAGCTTTGGAGGAGGGGGCGTTCCTCGTCTGTCGGGGCCATTCCCAAGCGTTCCAGAGCGTCATCTAAGTGGGCGGGTTGGCCGTAACGAAATCGGGTGATATCTTTGCGGACTTGGTTTTGAGTATCCGTAGCCTGACTTTCTCTCAACAGGAGAACTTCAGGAGAAGTCGGTTCGGTAAACTCCACTGGTTCGAGTTCGGCTGCTTTCAAGGCCAAACCTCCCAGCAACAGGGGAATTCCATAAAAAAAACCGGCTAGGTTGAGGGTAGCTTGGTCGGTGAAGTAGGCATAGAACCCGACTACTGCTAAAATACCGCCCACCACTAAGGCTAGGCTTGCTAAAGAAATTTTACGTAACATATTAGTGAGGTAAGTAGCTGGAATCAACAATATACTTTAATTATTATCGGGCAAGAAGTCTGGATAAATTTAGTTTTTTTGCCAAAATACCGTTCAAAACTGCTAGCATCTATGGGAGCGGGTTTTCTGTGCATCCACAATCTTGTCTGTAGCTTCAAAAAAATATCCCGCTTGGACTCGTCGCGACGCCACCGATAAAATCCGGTTAATTGGGCGCGGTTGGTTCCAGAAGGTAATCGAGATCGGCAGTATCATCAAAGTATAGAGAGCGGCGATCGCGATCGACGCTCTCTATACTTTCAACTAATTTTAGGACGCCAGGAACTCCGAGGCTCAAGCCACGCTCGCTTGTAAGAAATTGCAAGCTGTTCTCATCGGACACCTTGTAAAAGGAGACGTTATTTAGGTCAGGAGACGGGCGAATGCGACGCTAGTTTTGGGCTCTGTCATCTGCAATTAAACAGTGTTGCAGGTCTAAAAAGCCTTGATAACCAGGTTGAAGCGAACATTACCCCCCTAAGGGAGGCTCCTGCCGGAACGAACATGATGCGATTGCGAGTTGTAAGATTTTGAGATGGTAATTGTCAAGCTCGAAAGTACAGTACAAGAGGACTAACTAAACCCTTACAACTCGCCCGGTGGTAATGGACAGATTCAAGGCGGTTGCAACCGCCGTGTCGTTTTTCTCTCAAGGCTAAAGCCACTCTCGTTTCCCACTTACCGAGTTTTTTTTATGATTAAAGACGAAGACAAACAGACTGCGGTCGCCAATAAGTCTGTTCTCGACCAGATTAACTCGCTCAAACGCGAAGATGAAAGGCTTTATAATATTTTAGCGATCGATGTCTGGGCTCTAGCCAAGACAATGGATGAATATCAACCTGGATTTTGGGCTGCTTTCATGAAAAACCGCGAAAAGGCCCTGAAGCGATTTTTAGCTGAAATGATGAAAAACAAAGCCGCAGATAGCAAACGTCCGCCTTTTCTGCGCTGAAGTTTTGATGTACAATCAAACTATAACACAGACTGAAAAAACCAGATCGCGCTCATCACTTCTATATAAAAATAGTAAAGGATTGGCGCCGAAAGGCACGTCGGTGAATTAAGAATTCTCGTCTGTTCGCAGGGGGGAAAGTCAAATATTTTTGTTAATACTAGCCAAGGCAAAAAACAATGGATGTACAGACAATCAAAGAGCGCGTAGCAGAAATCGAAGTCAAGCGGGAATCCCTCGTGCGGCTGTTAGATCGATCGGACTTGGGAGCCCTGAGAATAGATGTCAGTCAGGCGATCGAGGAAATTGACGATTTGTTAGAAGAATTTAAGCGCACTTTTGACAGTTGACAGTTGTTAGTTGACAGTTGACAGTTGTTAGTTGACAGTTGACAGTTGTGATTAGTAACGGACGTGTCAATTATTGACTAAATACGGTAAGAAACCGGGTTTCTACGAGTTTTGGGTTGAGTAACGATAAATCTCAGAAGAAACCCGGTTTCTGAACTCGGCGCGGGTAGGTAAGAAACCGGGTTTCTACGAGTTTTGGGTTGAGTAACGATAAATCTCGGAAGAAACCCGGTTTCTGAACTCGGTGCGGGTGGCTAAGAAACCGGGTTTCTACGAGTTTTGGGTTCAGTAACGATAAATCTCGGAAGAAACCCGGTTTCTGAACTCGGCGCGCGCATCCTACCATACTTGTCAACAGACTAATTCATCGCCATATCCATCAAAATCTGTTGAGAGCTCACTTCCGGGTTATTAGCAGGCGGGCGTCGCTGAGAATAGTGTCCCCCAGGCTGCAAATCCCAAGCTTGACGGTTGTCCGCCAGCATCACACCCAGAATTTCTTGCAATTCCATTACTATAGTCGGATCTTCCACTTGGACGATCGCCTCAACCCGCCTGCTAAGATTGCGCTGCATCCAGTCAGCAGAACCAATATACACCTCTTCGCTGCCACGGTTGAAAAAATAAAACATCCGCGAATGCTCTAAAAAGCGGCCGATAATACTGATAACTCTGATATTGTCGCTAACACCCTCAACGCCCGGACGCAAACAGCAAATCCCGCGAATAATCAAATCAATTTTAACTCCCGCTTGCGAAGCTTCGTACAAAGCAACAATAATTTGAGGGTCAACTAAAGCATTCATTTTAGCGACAATCCGGCCGCAGCTACCAGTGCCGCTTTCCGCATTCAAGCGGCATTCGTCGGCCTCGCGGCGGATTAATGCTAAAAAACGATCGCGCATATTGACAGGCGCCACCAACAATTTACGATAAGATAGCTGCCGCGAATAACCGGTTAAATAATTAAACAAGTCTGTCAAATCCGCACCCAAATCCTCGCGACAACTCAACAAACCGACATCCGTATACAATCCTGCTGTTTTGGGATTGTAATTTCCCGTGCCGATGTGGACGTAGCGGCGAATGCAACCGTCCTCGCGGCGGACTACCATCACAACTTTGGTGTGGGTTTTGAGTCCCACCAAACCGTAAACGACGTGGACTCCCGCTTGTTCTAACTTGCGCGCCCAATTAATGTTATTTTCTTCATCAAACCGGGCTTTGAGCTCTACTAAAACAGCTACTTGCTTGCCGTTTTCCGCTGCTTGAATTAAGGCACTGACGATCGGCGAATCACCAGAAGTGCGGTATAAAGTCATCTTAATCGCTAACACCGAGCGATCGTTCGCCGCCTCAGTAATAAACCGCTGCACAGTCGCTGCAAACGAGTGATAGGGATGGTGTAGCATGATATCCCCTCGACGGATGGCCGTAAAAATATCCTCACCATCCTCAACATCCAACATCGATTTGCCTAAAATCATTGGCGATTCCGAATTCCGCAAGCGTGGCGGCACCACCGGAGTCCAAGGCGGGTCTTTGAGTTCCGGCACAGGCAGCCCCACAAAAGACATCAAATCCTTGAGGCCTAGCAGCCCCTCCACGGCGTAAACATCCTGCTCGCCGAGTTCCAACTCATCCATCAGCATATCTCGCAGCGCAAGCGGCATAATCGCTGGAATTTCCATCCGTACCGCAGAACCTGTAAACCGGCGCTTGCGGAGTTCCTGTTCAATCGCCAGCAGCAAATCATCTGCTTCATCTTCCTCGACAGTCAAATCGGAATTGCGAGTAATCCGAAACGGGTGATATTCCTGAATATCCATCCCCGGAAACAAAGCCTCTAAATTGTGGGCGATTACCTGTTCTAAAGGTACCCCCGTCCACACAGGAGTTTTGCCCCTTTGCTGCCACTGCAAATCTGCCGGTAAGGGCAAAAATCTCGGCAAAACCTGGGGTACTTTAACCCGTGCAAACAATTCCTCGCGGGTGTCGGGATCTCTAACAACTACTGCTAAATTGAGGCTGAGATTGGAGAGGAATGGGAATGGGTGACTGGGGTCAACTGCTAGGGGAGTGAGTACGGGAAATACTTGTTCTTTGAAGTAACGGTGCAAGTAATTTCGTTGTTCTTGATTGAGGTCAATGTAGTCAAGAATGTGGATGCCGCTTGCTGCTAATTTGGGTCGCAGAGTTTGGTCAAAATAGGCGTGTTGCTGAGTCACCATCGGCAAAAGCCGCTTGTTGATAGCATCTAGCTGTTGTTGGGGCGTGCTGCCGTCGGAGGTCAATTTGCTGACTTTGGCTTCTACTTGCTGTCTGAGGGCTGCTACGCGCACCATGAAGTATTCGTCTAGGTTTGAGCTAAAAATAGCGAGAAATTTCAGTCTTTCGAGGAGGGGCGTGCGGGGGTCTAGGGCTTCGTGGAGCACGCGGTTGTTGAATTCTAACCAGCTTTGTTCTCGGTTGAAGTAGTATTGAGGGTCGCTGAGGTTGATTTCGGTGTAGGTTTTGGCTGGGGTCTTTTTTGGCTTGGACATGGTTTGCGGGGGTCTTGCGGGGAGGCTCGATCGTATCTTTACCATTAGTATCGCAGTAGTATTGGGGTAGCGGCGCAGTAGCGGGTGATTGAAATCGCGTTTAGACAGAGTAGGGGGCGATTGAAATCGGGCCGACACGAGACTTTACCCGACGGGAACGGGTTGGAAGGGCGATCGAGCTTTATGATTGATGATAGAATCTTGGCGTTGCTGAACTAGAGTATGATAACACGATCGTCGGAGCGTCAAAAATCACACACATTTAAAAAAAATATTATGCAATGCCCGGAATGTCAGTCAACCCATATCAATAAAAATTGTCACAAAAAAGGCAAGCATAATTATATTTGCGTTAGATGTAAAAGACAATTTATAAATGATTATCAGTTTCAAAAAGGATACTCGGAAGAAGTGAAACGCGAATGTCTAAAAATGTATGTTAATGGCATGGGTTTTCGAGCCATTGAAAGAGTCAAGAATGTGCATCATACTACAATTATTAATTGGGTAAAACAAGCTGGAGAAATCTTGCCAGATTGTTACACTCCAGAAAATACTCCCGGGAGCATCCCGCTTTTTAACTAAGCATAACTACTCATTTTAATCTCATTATTTAAATACGCACATCTGAGTCAGGGCTATTTCATTCTAGTTGAGTAGCTGATATGATAATAAACTATCTCCGTCATTCACAGGATCTGTTATGTCTCAAATTGCCATAGTCGAAGCCTTTGCAGACCTACCCGATACCCGTCGAAGAGCAGGGCAACGCCATCATCAAGCACTGTGTTTAGCCTTGTTTACCTTAGGTGTGGCTGCCGGAAATCGTGGATTTCTAGCGATTGGAGATTGGTTAAAAGCCCCGGAGCGAGCAATTAGTAACTTTATTTCAACCGCCTGCGGGGCGCTTACCCTCATACAGTACGATTCGGCGGACATTACTGCGGTTAGAGTATCAGACTTATTCTGGTTGTTTATCGAGGTTTTTTGGGATTCAACCTTTGAGAGGAGAAACGATTGCACTGGATAGGAAAGTATTACGTGGGTCCTATGAATGTCCCACTGACGACCCAACGGTCGATTCCCATCCAGCAATTATGCTGGTAACTGCCTACATTGTGGAACGTGGGTTGATTCTCGAACCCTATGAGGTAGATTCAAAAACGAATGAAATCACGGCAATCCCTGCTTTTATTGAGCAGATGGCACTCCCCGCGGTGTTGTGTTCGCCGGGGGATGCCATCAGCACCCAAAAAAAACTGCTCAGACCATAATTGATAGTAGCAATCATTACCTGGGCGCACTCAAAGGCAATCAATCTGGATTATTGACCGCAGTATCCGCCACATTTCAACCGCAAGAAACGTCATTCCAGATTAATAAAGGGCATGGATGGTAGGATTGAAAAACGTACCGTCAGCATCAGTCAAGACTTGACGGGAATTCCTGATTTTCCGGGACTAAAAACCTTAATTAGAGTTGAATCCGAACGCCATGTCTATCGAGCGAACATCATTGAATTCTCTACCGAAACTCGCTACTACGTCACCTCATTAACTGAAACAGCCGCTTGCCTTGCTCAAAGAATTCGAGGCTATTGGGGAGTCGAAAACAAAGTCCATTATGTCCGTGATGTCACCCGGCGTAGAAGATGCTTGTCGCATTCGCACCGTTGGACTCGTTCAGTCTTGGGCAATCGCACGAAACTTTGCTCTTAATTTGTATCGCGATCGTGGCTTTCAAAACATGGCTCAAGCTCAACGTCTCGCTGGCTTTAGTTGTAGCATACTCAAAGATATATTTAGAATGAAATAGCCCTGAGGTTATGGTAATTTATCTGCTTTCTATTATGCCATCAACTTGGCAAGGCAATTATCTCAGTATTTATACTCATTGCAAAACTGGGATGCTCCCAATACTCCCTCCGTTGGAGAATTAGATGAATTACAACCCACATTCCGCAGATATTCGATCGGATTTAATTTTCAAAAAATTCATAATTTTTAAAACCTCAAATGGTTGCATAGCAATCGTTTGAGGTTTTTTTGAGGTATAATAATTTGTGGAAGTAAAGCAACCCTTAAAACCATGAAAAAGCCCTCTGAAGCTATAAATATCGTAAATTTAGACCCTGCAGGGAATAGTAGCAGGGATCATAGATGAAATGGAATTGGTAGAATTCGTCAACAGAATAGTGGGAATAAGAATTAAAGAAACGCTCAGCCCAGGACAAGTGATGAAAGCAATGATTTTGAACGGATTGGGGTTTTTGAGTGCTCCAATCTACCTATTTGACAGATTTTTTGTAGGAAAAGCAACAGAACATTTAATTGGAGAAGGAGTGACGCCAGAACAATTAAATGATGACAGAATAGGGAGAGCATTAGACAAATATCATGGGTGCATCTCACTTTGGCGAAGGTGTCAAAAAAGAGTTAAAATGAAAAAGCTAGTAAAATCCTCAAATAAAGATGAGGCAAATAAAATGACACCATCAGACCAACAAAAGCTAAAAAGCCACTTAAACGCGGTAGCAGAAATTCTTTACAGAAATACAGATCCAACCGAGTTAAAAAGTTTTGAAAGTATAGAAAAATCAGTCCGTCAGAAAATGTTAGAAGAAGTTGGTCCAGAACTAGGTAGCTTTTTTTTCAGCAGTATCAGGAATTCAAACAGGAAAGCCCCGAAAAATAAAATCAATAATCGGCTCTCTCGATATTATACCAATTCACTATGAAGTTGCACTTAATGTAGCTTCAAGGATATAGTCCCAGCCACAGAGCATTGCTGACAAGTTAAGACCTAGTTCCATTTGTCAATCAGTAATATTACTCAAAAAACTGCTGGTTGAGCTGTCGAAATTCGCATCTGATGGGGTGAATGGACATCAATATGACGCTACGGCTCGATCGTAAGTTAGCCAAAATCTCAGTTTTTCACCCAAAATCCGAGTTAATTTTGAGCATAATTACTGATTGACAAATCTATCTCTAGCTTAACTTGTCAGCAATGGCCACAGAGTGATAAAACTACCTCGTTCGTGAGAGATTTAATGATTGTATTTACCTGTTCTTTGAGTTTATCTAAACTGGGATAATTTTCCCATTTGAGGTCTTTTTTTGTATGCTCCCATAATCTT
>NZ_JAHRFA010000007.1:0-48409 GCF_020883045.1 Microcoleus sp. CAWBG58
TTTAGCTGAATTTAACAAGCTTCTGTAACGCTAACGCTGCATAATTTCAGCCCAAAAGCGTTTGGCTTTCAAGTTTTCACAACTGATAAAAAAATCCAACCCACATCTGCGGAATGTGGGTTGGATCTTTGAGGCTTGCTGTATGAATATTACTGTTGCCGATCGACTCTACAAAATTGGCTCTGTAGCGGGTTGTAGCAGTTTATCTGTGAAAACTGTTCGTTAAACTATAACGAGATGGGCTTGCTTTCTCCGGCGGTAGAGCGATCGCCCGCTGGTTATCGCTTGTTTGGAGAAGCCGCATTCAACAGGTTGGCATTTGTTAAACGCTCTCAGGTTCTGGGTTTGAGGCTTCAGGATATTAAGGATATTTTACAAGTTCGCGATCGGGCAAAGTTGCCTTGCTCCGAAGCGAAACAGCATCTAACGGCGAAGGTTGAGGCAATTTCCGGGCAAATTGCAGCGTTAGAAACTTTGAAAGGGGAATTGCAAGGAATTCTCAACCGCTGGTAAGAGCAACCCTTGTCGGAGTGTATCACTCGCACGATTTGTCCGAACACTCAGCGGAATTGAGCAACGGCAGTAAAGAGACAAAAAAGGGAAGGAATTATCGGTTTCCTTCCCTTTGTTGTTTGGTTTGTGGTTTGGGCGATCGTTTGGTTTGTCGTTTGGGCGATCGTGCTGGGCTTTTAACTGTTTTCGGAGAGTTTGCTGTTGCTTTTTGAGCTGTCGAGCCCTGGCCGATCCACCTTTGCCTTTGGAATTTCTGCCCTCACTGCGGGGAGACTCCCAACTTTTTAGTCTCATGTTTTTATTTATGTGTACTACTTATATATTACACCGTCACCCTGGCAGTGTCAAGTAATTTGTTTCATACCAATTTCAAAAATCAATGCAACAGTATGTATGGTGCGTTGCGATCGCTCATGCTTAGTATAATATGGCGCTCAGTCCAAATATTCCCTCGGCATTGCAGCATCTGTAAAAATTGGTAGCGTTTCCCAAATTTTCAGCCATTCAGGCAATTCCGCTAATGTTTTGAGCTGAAGGGACATTTCTGTTAACGAAAATTCTAAATTGTGGAAATTTTGAATAAGTTCAGCTTTCAAGAAGATTTCATCTTTAGCTAAATCTGGAGCATTAGTCGCGAACGCTATACAGTTACCAGCATCTAAATTGCATATATAAACTTGGGCGAACACAGTTTGAATTGTTTTAACCGCCGCTGCATTAAACTTTTGTTTGTGGAATAGGTGGATAGCTACAACGCCCGTATTTGACAAGCGCGTTTTGCAGAGTTGGTAAAATTCTTGTGTTACCAAAGGATAGGGCATATAGCCGCTGCCAAAACCAGCATCTACAATAATTAGATCGTTTTTTATGGTGGGATTTTGTTCGGCAAGATATTGACGACCATCTTGAATCGCGACTTTTAGTCTATCATTTAATTGAATGCCAAAAAATCTTTGAGCAACTTCGACAACTGTTGCGTCTATATCAGCAGATTCAACTATCGCCTTAGGGAAATAGTGATGCAAAATTCTGGGAAGAGTGCCACCCCCAAAACCGATTATATAGATATTTTTGGGTTGACTTTTCCAGAGTAATGCTAACAGCATTGCTTTGGAATATGGGAATATTAATTTAAGTGGATTGTTGAGGTCGAGGATTGATTGAGCTACACTTGTAGTCAAAGTTTCTCTGTCTACCAAAACCAGGAGCAAGCACGATCTATCTTTTTTTATTGCTACGATGCTGTCGCCGGAGTCTTGTTGAAATATGATGCCGTCTGGCTGTTGTTGAATCCAGTTAATCTGTTGGCTGGCAATTGCTAAATAATACCAATTATCTAAAATTGTGCAACACTCTTCGACCCCCCCTAGCCCCCCATGAATCAGGGGGGGGACAAGAATACTGTTATTTCGTTGAAAATTGGTATAGTTATTGTTTTGCTTGCCTGTATCATAATTCATAGTATTCTAAATTAGACGTTTGAGATTAAAAATTGATGACTAAAATCGTGGTTGGGATCTGACGTATAGTTTCATTATTGTTGAGAACTTATATCAAATCTAAAATCTAAAATCTAAAATCGAATCACCTCAAACCCAATAATAGCGCGATTCCGCCGATCGCACAAACCACGCCCACAAAAGCCCGAAGACTAACCTTTTCGCCCGCGAGTACGGCTAGAGGCAGTACAAACAGGGGACTTGTGGAGCTCAGTGCTTGGGCGATAGCTGCGGGTGCATATTTTAGGGAAGTCTGTTGCAGGAAAATTCCGAGATAGGTTCCCAAAAAAGCTGCTAAAATTATTGCGCCTAAGATTTTGGGGGCTTTTAATTGTTGGAAAGTGCCAAGGTTTGTGGAGTTGAGAAAGCACAGCATAACTGCCATACTGCCACTCAAACGCAAAACCGCTGTCCACAAAGGATCGATATCTATTTGAGCAAATGCAGCACGGGATAAAACTGCTCCGGTTGCGTGGGCTGTTTGTCCTAACAAACTAATGCCTAATCCTTGCCAAAGATGTTTTGATGGTAAGGTTGTTTCGGCGGTTCTTTCGGCAATTACCCAAGCTACGCCACAGATTGTTAAAAGAATGCCGGTACAAGCAATGGGCGATAGCTTTTCTTGCAAAAATATTAAGCCGAATAAAGCTGTCAAAGGGGGAGATAGGGTTTCTAGAAGCAGCGCTCGCCTCGCACCTAAATATTTTAAGACGATAAAGAAAGCGGTGTCTCCGATGCCTATTCCTAGGGCGCCGCTGACGAGCAGCATTGTTAAGATATTGGGGTTGACGGCTGGTAAGGATTTACCTAAAATTAGTATGGTGGCAAGAAGCATGACCAGGGCGATCGCGCCTTTGAGCAAGTTTAGTACAACTGCCGGGATTTGCTGTCCGACTCGCTGCCAAATCGTGGAAGATAGAGCCCAGACAAATGCAGCACCTAAAGCGGCGATTTCACCCATAAAATTCATGTAAATTTAGATTTTAGTTGTCAGTGTTTGTAGTGAGGACTTTAGTCCTCAGATTTTAGAAGGACTAAAGTCCTTACTACAAACCAGTGGCACCTTCGGAAACAATATAAATTAGGGTTCCAGATGATATATCTGGAACCCTAAATTTATCAAGCTCTGTAAGTAGTGGGCGGGGAGAGAATCGAACTCTCATACCTTTCGGTGTCAGATTTTGAGTCTGATGCGTCTACCAATTTCGCCACCCGCCCTTTTTTGTGGCTTCACCATCATAACACACCGATCGAGATTGTGCAAGCAAAGATTCATAATTTTTTGAACTTGCCCAGCGATCGATCTCTTTGGCGCGCAATACTGGTACAGGATGGGACAACTGAGCCGTTTGAGCTTGCTTGAGCATTTCCCCTAGTTCACTGCTGCTGAGGTCGTCGTAGGCACGCGCTTGCGCCAAAAACGCATCCAAATTCAGTTTCGGAGCTAACGTCGGCGAACCTCCGGCCAGTTTCATCAACACCGATGCTACCACTCTGGGGTCTTGGGTTGCGAGTAAGGCGGCGCGATCGCACGTAAATTCTGCACAGCGCAACCATTCCAACATTTGCGTTTGCAAACCCTGGGCGAGTACGGTTCCCAAAGGCGAAATTTGACCGGCGGCCAACACAATTAAATTAGCCAGAGTCAGATAAACTCCGTGTTCGCATTTCAAATGTCCCAACTCGTGAGCGATTACGGCTTTCACTTCCTCGTCGGTGAGCAAATCAATCAGCGAAGTGTGCATCACCACAAACGGCTGTTTTCCACGCATCGCAAAGGTGTAAGCATTGGGCATCGGATGCTGGCGGACATAAAGCTGCGGTACTTCCAAATCCAGAGTTTTGCAAGCATCCACCAGCAATTGATGCAGGTGCGGTAATTGATTTTCGCCGACTTGGACGCTGGAAGCCAGATTTTCGAGCATAAAAAACTGTTCGCCAAGTTGTCCCAGCAACTGTCGCACCATCAAATCGAGTCCTGGCAGTTGTTTGAGAGTGTTGGTGGCTTCCAAGTCCAGCGGGTGCCGAAACTGGTCTGCTTTTAAACCGATGAGCGGGATGTTCGACATTTTAGTCCTGAGTCATTAGTCATTGGTCATTAGTCATTGGTCATTAGTCATTGGTTATTTGCCATAAGTCTTTGATTGATAGGTCAACCGCAGATCTAAGGCAGATTAACACAGATAAACGCAGATTCATTTCCGGATGATTTGCCAATGAAAGCAATCTTGTCTACTGGCTAGTGACTGCCAACTAATGACTAATGACTGCTGACTGCTGACTACTTAACAGTTTAAACTCGATCGCACGGGATTGACAGGAGCCTCAACCATCGCTGGATCCGTGCCCTCTTTGACTCGTCGCAACTTAGCTCCCAATTTTTGAAGTTTCATCTCTAACTGTTCGTAGCCGCGGTCTAAATGCTGCAAGCTGCTGATGGTGGTGACACCATCTGCTGCAAGTCCCGCGATTACCAAAGCCGCCGAAGCCCGCAAATCTGTTGCGACTACCGGCGCACCCGACAGCATTGGGACTCCGCGCACCACGGCGACATTCCCTTTAACGCGAATGTCGGCGCCCATGCGGTTGAGTTCTGCTACGTGGCGCAAGCGGTTCTCAAATACGGTTTCTTTGATCATGCTGTCTCCCTCGCTCAGCGTCAGCAAAGCCATAAACGGAGCTTGCATATCTGTGGAGAAACCGGGGTAAGGCAGAGTTTCGATGTCTGTGGCAGTGAGAATTTTGCCGGGAACTATCCGCACAATGTCGGACTCTACAATAATTTTCGCCCCCATTGTCTGCAATTTGGCAATAACTGCGGTCAGGTGGTCGGGAATTACCGACGACAAACTGATTTCTGAGTGAGTGATGGCTCCTGCTAATAAAAATGTTCCGGCTTCGATGCGATCGGGAATAATTGCATAGTCTACCGCGTGGAGTTTCTCAACTCCCGAAATGACGATCGTATTTGTGCCTGCGCCTTGAATTTTGGCTCCCATCGCGCGGCAGAAATTCGCCAAATCGACGACTTCCGGTTCTTGAGCCGCGTTTTCAATCACGGTTTCTCCTTCAGCCAAAGTCGCCGCCATCATCAAAGTTTCAGTGGCACCGACGCTGGGGTAGTCCAAATAAATTTTGGCTCCTTTGAGGCGGCGGTTCGGCCCTTTGACGTAAGCGTTAACTGTACCGTGGTCAATGTGGACTTCGGCGCCGAGGGCTTGCAACCCCCGAACGTGAAGTTCAACAGGCCTGGCGCCGATGGCACAACCACCGGGTAAGGGTACTTTGGCAAATCCCAAACGCGCTAGCAGCGGCCCGATGATGAAGAAGCTCGCCCGCAGTTGGCTGACTAATTCGTAGGGGGCTTGAGCATCCATGAGGTTGCTGGCGTTGATGTCTAAAGTATCGCCATTCTGCTGTACTTTGACTCCTACAGCCGAGAGAATCTGACCCATGCGGGCGACATCGACCAATGCGGGAACGTTGCGGATGTGGCAATCGTCAGGGCATAGTAGAGCTCCTGCCATGACTACTAAGGCAGAGTTTTTGGCGCCACTGATTTTGACGTGTCCTTTCAGGGGCTGGCGACCCCAAATTTGTAATACTTGTTGGTCGCTTTCTGGTGAAGCGGACAGGTTAGACGAGTTTTGAGCTGGTGTAATGATTTTGCCCTCCATAATATTCGCTTCGTTACTTTATACATTATTAATTTTGGTTTCGATTTTACCGGAAAGTTTGAATATGTCTAGGGGGTAATGTGAGGAAGGTCTGACTTTATCTTGGCTAAATTCTTACTGGGTGGGGGTTTCAGGTACGATCGCCAAATTAATGTTGATTTAGTTTCATGAAGTTATTTGTATCAAACTTTACTTTTCTTTGATGGTGTCGCTGGGGGCGCAGATGTTGAACCATTTTCAACAAGCTTTCAGTGAAGAAGTTGAATCTGACTCGGTTGTTGACAAAAGTGGCAGATACCTGTTCGATCGACAATGCCGAGAAGTTCTCACGTTGTCGATCGCCCCAATGCCTGTGCTAACCTGTGACAACACCCTAGAGCCAAAGTTAGTGCTAGCAAATGGTTCACATTAAGCGGATCGAACTAACTAACTTTAAATCTTTTGGCGGCACAACGTCGATTCCCGTGCTGCCTGGTTTTACTGTGGTTTCCGGGCCCAACGGTTCGGGGAAGTCCAATATCCTCGATGCTTTGCTGTTTTGTCTGGGACTTTCGACTTCTAAGGGAATGCGGGCTGAACGTTTGCCGGATTTGGTGAACAGCGCCCAAAATAAGCGCGGTACGATTGAGGCTAGCGTGACTGCTACCTTTGCGCTGGAAGATGTGGGTGATGAATGGTTCGCTGAGGATGAAGCTGAGGATGAGGTAGAAAAGGCAGCGGATGATTTGTCTGTTGAGTCTGGTGAAGCAGAAGATGTAGAAGCAATCGAAATTCCAGAAACTGAAGACAACAACGGACAATCATCCAATCGAAAATCTCAAATTCCCAATCAAAAATCGGATGAGTTATCTGTTGAAGAAGTCGAAGAAATAGAAATCGCCGAAACTCAAGATAATAACGGACAACTACTCGCTACCAATCGAAAATCTAAAATTCAAACTCCCAAACCGGATGAGTGGAGTGTGACGCGCAAACTCCGAGTCACTCGTCAAGGAACTTATACGTCAAATTATTACATTAATGGCGCACCTTGCACGCTGACTCAACTGCACGAACAACTTAACCGTTTGCGAATTTATCCCGAAGGTTATAACGTTGTTTTGCAAGGAGACGTTACTAGCATTATTTCGATGAATTCTAAGGAACGCCGCGAAATTATTGACGAATTAGCTGGAGTGGCTCAATTCGATCGCAAAATCTCTCTCGCACGGCAGAAGTTGGATGAAGTTAAGGAAGTTGAAGAGCGCAGCAGTATTGTCGAAAAAGAGCTAATTTCTCAGCGCGATAGACTGGCGAACGATCGCGCAAAAGCTGAAAAATATCAAAAGTTGCGGGCGGAATTTCAAGAGAAGTCACAGTGGGAAATTGTTCTGAAGTTCCGCCAGTTGCAAAAGCAAGAGTGGAAACTGCGCGAACAAATCGAAACGGGCGATCGCAATTCTGCATCTCTTACCGAACAATTGCAAGCCGTTACCACCCAAATTCAAGCTGCAACCGCTGAACTAGACGCCCTGAATGCTCGCGTTAAAGCTTTGGGCGAGTCGGAATTGTTGGCTTTGCAAGCAAGTATTGCCACTCAGGAAGCGGAACGGCGGCAACTCCAAAACCGCAAACAAGATTTGGAAACAACTGCTGGACAAATGGCGGCTAATATAGCACAAACTGAGGAAGAAGTGCGGCAGTTTCGGCAAAGTTTGGAGCAAATTGAGATTGAAATATCCTATGTGATGTCTCAAACAGGAACTTTGCAGGAACAGCGAGACGAAGCCCAGCAAAGTTTAGCTGAAAGTCGGGAAGTTGCCAATGCGATCGCCTCGACGGCGGAAGCTTGGGTACAGCAACAAACGGAACTTCACCGCCAAATCGAAACAATTCAGCAAACTTTGGAGCCGCAGCGCACCGAGCAAGCTACTATTGGCGAAAGAGCCGATCGCCTGCAAAGTCAAATTCAAGAACAAAACCAATCGCTGCAAGTATTGGAACAGGAAATTACAGCCAAAAAAGTTCAGCAATCAAACCTTGGGGAAACCCAAAAAGTTGCTGCTTTGCAAGTAGAATCGCTGAATCAGATTGTAGTCGCCGCCGAACAAGAATTGCAATTACAACAGGAAACTCAAACTCGTTTGTTGGAAGAACAGCGGGAAAGACAGCGCAAGTTAGATAAGCTAGAAGTGCAGTTTCAAGCCCAGCAAGAAGCGAGCGGCACGTTTACTGCAAAAATTATCATGCAAAGCGGAATTGGCGGAGTTTGTGGTTTGGTGGCTCAACTGGGCAGGGTGGAACCGCGCTTTCAGTTGGCGCTGGAAATTGCAGCCGGTGCCCGCATGGGTAATATGGTGGTGGAAAATGATAGTGTGGGGGCTGCTGCGATCGAATTGTTGAAGCAAAAACGGGCGGGAAGGATGACGTTTTTGCCTTTGAATAAGATTAGAGGCGGCAGGTTTTCGGTGAATGAAAATTTGCGGCGCGCGGCTGGGTTTCTCGATGCGGCGGTGAATTTGATTGAGTGCGATGCGCGCTATCAGGAGATTTTTGCTTACGTTTTTGGCAGTACGGTGGTGTTTAGCAATCTGACTGATGCCCGCCGCTATTTGGGACAGTACCGAATTGTCACTTTAGATGGGGAAATTCTGGAAACTAGCGGCGCGATGACTGGAGGAAGTTCTACTAATAAATCTACCTTGCATTTTGGTACGGTTGATGCTAGCGATGCTGCGGATGAAGCGCGGACAATTGCTGCTTTGCAAGAACGGATTGAGGAAATTGAGCGAATTTTGGAACGGTGCAAAATTGCGATCGATCGCGCTGCTGTTGCTGTCAAAACTCGCAGCCAAGAATTGATGGAAGCAAAGCAGAATTTGCGCGAACATCAGTTGCGCTTGGAACAGTTGGAGTCGGAAATCAAGAATTTGCAAGCGCAACAGGAACAAGTGCGATCGCAAATTGCTAAAAATACTCAGGAATTGACTGATTCGCGATCGCGATTGCAGTTGCTTGCGAGGGAATTGCCCGCCCAGGAAACTCAATTGCAAGAGTACCGCAAAACTTTGGCGCAGTTGGAAGAGTCCAACAGTCACAGCGAATGGCAGCAAATGCAGTCGGGTTTGCGCGCTCTAGAAGCACAACTGCAAGAGCGCGAATTGGCTCACAGAAACGCCCAGCAGCGCCA
The DNA here is from genome assembly GCF_020883045.1 of Microcoleus sp. CAWBG58. NCBI lineage: Bacteria > Bacillati > Cyanobacteriota > Cyanophyceae > Oscillatoriales > Microcoleaceae > Microcoleus > Microcoleus sp. CAWBG58. Next base: position 8,859 of record NZ_JAHRFA010000007.1, read on the forward strand.
AGGAGACCTGCAAAATCAATTCGGACGCTTGGAAGAAAAAATTAAGGAAGGCAGCGAGAAATTGCAGGAATGGCAAGTGCAGCAAAATGCGGGAACCGATGCTGTCAACCGGATTGTTTCGCAGCAGTTAGAACTAGACGCACAGATTGCAGCAGCTAAAGAGGCTTTGACTCAAATTGAAGAGAGATTGGGTTTGGAGAAGGGAGAGCGCGATCGCGCCGAATCGCAACTGCGAGAGCAACATTTGGCCAAACAACAGTTACAATGGCAGTTGCAAAAACTGCACGAAACTCAGCAAGAACGCCGGGAACAATTAGCCGCCGTCCGCACTCTCATGGAAACGCAGCGCGCGGAAATGCCGGATCCCGTGCCGTCAATTCCGGAAAATGTCGAGAAAGCCAATTTGACCGAATTGCAGCAAGAAGTAAAGGCGATCGCCAAACGCATTCAAGCTTTAGAACCGGTGAATATGCTAGCATTGGAAGAGTACAACCGCACTCAAGAACGCCTGCAAGAATTGAGTCAAAAATTGACGACATTGGCAGGAGAACGCACCGAACTTTTGTTGAGAATCGAAAATTTTACCACCCTCAGGCGGCGCGCTTTTAAAGAAGCTTTCGATGCGGTTAACGAGAACTTCCAGACTATCTTTGCGGAACTTTCCGAAGGTGACGGGTATCTTCAGCTAGATGACCAGGAAGACCCCTTCAGCAGCGGTTTGAATTTGGTCGCTCACCCGAAGGGGAAACCCGTTCAACGGCTGGCTTCCATGTCGGGAGGCGAAAAATCGCTGACGGCGCTGAGTTTTATTTTTGCGCTGCAACGCTACCGCCCATCTACGTTCTATGCTTTTGATGAAGTGGATATGTTTTTGGATGGGGCAAATGTGGAGCGATTAGCTAGAATGATAAAACGACAGTCTGAACAAGCCCAGTTTATTGTTGTGAGTTTGCGGCGACCTATGATTCAATCGGCTGAGCGTACAATTGGTGTTACTCAAGCACGGGGAGCTTATACTCAGGTCATCGGACTTAAGTTGTAGTCCCAGTGTTTCTGTTGACGAACGTGTTCAGTAATATATGTACTTGTTGACACTCCTCGACCTAAAGGTACGAGGATTCTTGGCTCACCGAGACCACTTAAACTAGATTCCTTGCAGTCTCTAGCCCAGAGGTGGGACTCTCCCCAAGCGTTAATTCGGGTATGCCCTACCCTATTTGCTTTTGAGCAAGTCCTATTTCAGTTTGAAGCAAATTCGCTTCAAATGCTGTTCGTCTAGCTCCTCTGAATCTTTTACCTACTGCGAGGTGGAGTCTAGAAAAATGCAGTAGAACCGCTTAGATTCGATTTTCAAGGTTCAGCGCTTTGTCTTTCGACAGCTAGGTTTTTAGAGTGGTTGATTACCTTTCCACTACTACAAGCATACAGCAAAGCCGATGCTCCAAGCACGAGGTTTTGGGCCCATTTTTATGATAAATCAGGATTAGAGTTAGATGACATCCGAACAAATCTGCCAACGCTCCGATATTCTAGGCACTCAGGTAATCACCCGCGACAGAGGTAAACGCCTGGGTGTAGTCAGTCAATTGTGGGTGGACATTGACAGGCGGGAAGTTGTGGCGATCGGTCTGCGTGATAATATATTCGCGGTCGCTGGAATGCCGAAGTTTATGTTCCTAAGCAATGTTAGCGAAATTGGCGACGTACTGTTGGTGGAAGATGAAAGTGCGATCGAAGATGATGTAGATGTTGAAGTCTACAGCATTTTGATTAACAGCGAAGTAATTACCGAAACCGGCGAACTTTTGGGAAGGGTGCGCGGCTTTAGGTTTGACCCGGAAGACGGTAAGTTAGTTTCTATCGTCATCGCTTCCCTCGGAATCCCCCAAATCCCAGACCAAGTTCTCAGTACCTACGACTTGGGGATTGAAGAAGTTGTCAGCAGCGGCCCCAACCGCTTGATTGTGTTTGAAGGTTCCGAGGAAAGGCTGAGACAGCTTAGCGTGGGCTTGCTGGAACGCGTAGGTTTGGGACAAGCACCTTGGGAAAGAGAAGAAGACGAGCAAGGCTATTATCCCAAACCTGTGGCTCCGGGAAATCAATTGGGCCCCGGCGTGCGGATTCCTGCGCCGGAAATGCGCAGCCGAGTAGCAGCACCCGTGGTAGAAGAGGTTCCTTGGGATGAGGATTCGCAGTGGAATCGCCCGCCAGTACGACAGCAGCAGATGCGCGCGATGCCGCAGCCCCAGCAGATAGACGATTATGATGAGTATGAAGAGGATAATTGGGGCGGCGAGGACGATTACGAGGAAGACGATTACGAAGAGAAGCAGTACAGCCCTCAGGTTTCTCGCCCGAAGGAGCCTGTCGTGGTGGAGTACGAGTATGAGGATGATGTGGAGGCGGATGCTTGGGCTGACGAGGAAGTACCGAAGCCTTACCAAGCTCCTCGGGTGAATATCCCCGAGAAGACTAAGACTCCTGAGTACGAGGAAGAGCCTGGTTATTAGGATTAATCCACGGAACTCTTTCTGTAAGATACTGTTGGAAAACCCGCTTTGGCGGGTTTTGTGGTGATTGGGGCGATCGATCTAATAGATATAATAGAAGTATAAAAGTGCGATCGAAAAGGTAAAAACCGTGACTCTAACTGCAACCGAATACAAATATGTGGAATTAGACGAGAAGAACGTTCCTCTCATCGCCGGAACCACAATGAAAGTTGTTGAATTAATAACTTCGGTAAAAGCTTACGGCTGGACTCCTGAAGAATTATTCCAATCCTATCCTCACCTGACTTTGAGCAAAATTTACTCTGCCTTATCCTACTACTGGGATCACAAACAAGAGCTTGATGCAGATATGCAGCGCAGGTTCGAGTATGCCGAAAAATTGCGTCTAGAAGCTGGCGAATCTGCTTTGGCTAAAAAACTCCGAGCCCAGGGACTAATTAAATGAGTATAAATCTGTACATGGATGAGAATGTTCCTCTACCTGTTACAGAGGGATTGCGGCGACGGGATGTAGATGTTCTGAGAGTTCAAGACGACGGTAGAAAAGGTACCCCAGACAATATTGTACTCGATCGCGCAGCCGAGCTTCAGCGCGTTGTTTTTACCCAAGACGAGGATTTTTTAGCCATAGCAAACCGCCGCCAGCAAGAAGGAATAAATTTTGCTGGCGTCATCTACGCTCACCAACAAAGTGTAACTGTTGGCGATTCGATTCGTGATTTAGAAATCATTGCTAAGGTTAACGAACCTGAAGATTTAGCTAACTGCGTTCAGTACCTGCCTTTGTAGCAAAACCCGAAAGAGCGATCGCGCTAATCCGTGATATTATATCCAGTGATTAGATTTGCTATATTCCATCTGGGGCAAATTTATTCAATCTCTAGCTGATATTACAGATACTGGTTAAGTTAGCAAAGGATGTCATTGCGAGCGAGCGAAGCAATCGCAGAGACTATGACGCTTCTCGATTAACTGATGTACGCGCGGAGCAATTGCTTGTTTAACTGAACAGTATTGGCTGATATTACAGATACTGGTTAAGCCGTCCTACAAAAATTATAGATATAAATTCGCCCCTGCTTTCGCTCTTTTTCCTCCCCTGAGTCCTCTGCGCCTCTGCGGTTCATAAAAAAGCCCCTTCACTTTAATATCAGCTCAAAAAAATTGAACCGTCAATGCAGAAAACTGAAAAATCAAACAGGTATTTTAATCTATCTCTCTATACTGTTATCATCATCGGTTCATTCATAGCAGTAGGGTATAAGTTCCCGATTGGAGGCAACTTTCCCGAATTGCCACAAATCCAATCCCTGCTCAATCCTGAACTCTACAAAAATGACTATCACGTTCAGGAAATGGTTAAATTCAATCCGAGATACTATTATTATCAGATCATTTATTTGTTAGCAAGCTTAGGGTTAAGCATCCCCTCAGTACATTTTATTTATCAATTCCTAGCCTTTGGTTCAGTTATCCTAGCTTGTCGGGCAATTATCAGAATATATACTAATTCACAACTGCCAGTAGCAGCAATGAGTTTCTTGTGTTTGGCCGCTTCATTTACAGATGTGGGTAACACGCTGATATTTTCCACAAAGACAGTACCGAGTACCTTCGCAATGGGTGTCGCAATCTGGGGAATTTACTTTAGTTTGCGCCAGAAATGGCTGACAGGATATTTCTTTTTTGGACTGGCTTGTTTGCTGCAATTTTTAGTGGGTTTGCTGCCGGGATTGATGATGATTCCCGTTTTACTGATAGAATCTGTAAGAGAGCGGCAATTCAAAACGTTGATTTGGGCGATCGCACTTTTAGCAGCAATGTCAAGTATAGTGTACCTACCCATGTTATTGACAGGTACTACCGGTACTCCAACCATGGACAATGCCGAGTTTGTATTCATCCACGCCAAAGTCCGCAATCCTCACCACATCCTGCCGTCAAATTGGACTGTGGGGAATTGGTTGAACTTTATCTGCTTCATCAGTGGTGGCTTGCTGTGCATCAAAAATACCGACTTACTCCAAAAAGCAGACAAGATTAATTTTTACATAATTGTTGGCACTTCAATTTTCGCGCTTTTCCTAAACTATATATTTGTAGAAGTTTACCCGCTGGCTTTAATCGCCAAACTACAATTGGCGAGAACTGTTCCATTTGCTCAGTTAATTATATTTATTGCTGTTAGTTTAACCGTCGAGAGACTTTACACAAATAAAAAAATAGCTGTTAGCTTGTTGCTGCTCTCTGTACTGACGTTGCCTTTTCGAGGTGTAATTTTCCTCGGATTATCAGTTTGGCAAAGCAGAAACTACGTATTTCCCAAGAGATACAATATATTGCTGTGGATTTTTACAGCAGTAACGTTGATTTTTAGTTTGATATATCCGGCGACTGATTCGTGGGAAATTATAGGAAATCGCCTAATTAGCATACCTATCCTCTTTTCAATTCTTGCCTTGCCTTTCATTTTAGAACAAACATCTATATCTACAGCACTCACACAAATAGTAACCCATATTTTAGCTTTGGCAACTACCGCCATCTTAGTTTTGGGAGTAGGAGGAATTTTACCAAAGCCAATGTTAGAAGTATTTCAAAAAAGAGTTAATATTAATGTAGTTCCCAGCGACGACTTAAACAGATTAGCTTTACACTTTTCGCAAATTAGCAATCAAGATGCACTCATATTAATTCCACCTTCAGTTACCAGCTTCCAGTTTTACTCTCAAAGAGCTATAGTAGTTAACTTTAAGAATTTTCCCTTAACAGAAACAGGAATCAAAGAGTGGCAAAATCGCATGGAAGCTGTTTTAGGAGTTTCCTTAAACCCGCAAATGATTTGGGGAGGGAACGACTTATTCAGCCGTCGCAGCAGTGAGGATTTAGTCAAAGTAGCCGAAAAATATCATGCCGATTATATCCTGACTCGCAGCGATTGGCATCCCAACATTGCAGGAGAAATAGTAGATAAACAAGGCAAATGGATAATCTTTAAAATCACAAACAAAACAGGTTCGTAGTGAGGACTTCAGTCCTTCTTCATTCAGGTTCGTAGTAAGGACTTAAGTCCTTCTTCAAAATCAGAGGACTAAAGTCCTCACTACAAACATCATAAGATAAACAGTTAAATATCAAAATCCGAATCATCAATAATTTCGCAAATCTGCTTATCCACATAATCAGCAGCGACATTCCGGGCAATCAACTCAGCTAAAATCCCCAAAGAAATCAACTGCACAGACAGAATTGTACACAAAATCCCAAAAAATAGCAAAGGTCGATTCCCGATCGGCCCAAAGTGCATCCCTGCTAAATTCAAAAACCAAATTACAATCAAATAACCCAGCGATGCAGTCCCAATCAAGCCAAAGCACAACCCCAATCCGCCAAACAAATGACCTGGTTTGTGCAAATACTGAGTAGTCGCCAACACCGTCAACAAATCAATAAAACCCCGGGCGTAGCGTTCCCAGCCATAATTCGATTTACCATGTTTTCGCGGATGGTGTTCGACAACTACTTCGCCAATTTTAAAACCTAAATTATTTGCTAATGCTGGAATATAGCGGTGCAATTCCCCGTACAATTTAATTGAGTGTAAAACTTCCCGCCGATAAGCTTTGAAACCGCAATTCATGTCGTGCATTTTCACCCCAGTCAGCAAACACGCAACTGCATTAAACAGCCTCGAAGGCAAGGTTTTCGAGAGGGGGTCGTTCCGCTGTTTTCGCCAACCAGAGACCAAATCAAATCCTAATTCTAGATGATGTAAAAATTTGGGAATTTCGGCGGGGTCGTCCTGTAAGTCTGCATCTAAAGTAAAAATAATTTTCCCTGCTGCATTGCGAAATCCTGCTGAAAGTGCGGAGGATTTGCCAAAATTGCGGCGCATTCTTATCGCTTTAATTTGTTGGGGAAATTGACTGGCTAAATCAGCAATTTCTCGCCAAGAAGCATCGCGGCTACCATCGTCTATGAAAATGACTTCGTAACTGTCAATTCCTGTTTGGGACATGACAATGCTAATTTTTTCAAACAGCATTTTGAGGGTTGCTTCTTCGTTATGAACGGGAATTACGAAGCTGATTTGTTTGGGCATAAGGCAATTATATTTTATTTGTGTTGTCAATGAGTTTTTTTATTAACCGCAGAGGGCGCAGAGGGCGCAGAGAAGGAGGAGCACAGAGAGAGTAGGAAAAAGGGGTTTATAAATTATTTATGGTTGTTATGGATAAATTTTAATTTTTATCGATAAATTGGGAGTTTCGCAAAGCTACCCAACCTTCGCGGTTTTTGAATGAAGCATAGGCTGTCAATAATTTATCTGTTGGCGATGTTTGAATGTATCCTCTCCAAGCTGCGGATTCGTAGGCTGTCCCAAATAAGTTAACTAAGTCGGGGCGGGGAAATCCTGACATGGCGAAACCTCGAACTACATTTTCTTGGTTGAGAATGACAATACATTTTACATGATTTTCGGGATCTCCTATCCAACCAATTACTCTGGCGGCGGCTGGTGCGAGTTTGGTGATTGTATCAAAATATCCGGGTACTCCGTCTTTGGGGGCCGAGAGTAAATTCGGGTCGATTTTTGTGTCTAATGCTGCACAGAAGTTGTATTTTTTGATGTTTCGATTGAATGGTACTAAGTTGTTAGTTTTTAAGGCATCAATTAATCCGACAAATGCGGCGGGTTTGTTTCCTACTCTCTCTTTAATTAGGGTGATGTCGGTGATACCTAATTGCAATGATAGTGCTACTAGCGGTTGATAGGTTGCTCTGCGGCCGATCGCCCTTGCAGTTTCGCCGCCCACCCCGTACATTAAAATGACGGCGGCTGTTACGACTGCAAACAGCGGTGTCAGCCATCGTCCTTGATTTCTCGGTTTCGGCTGCAACTCTCGCACTGCAAGCACTGTGAGGATAATTGTACTCATCCAAAACAAGGCTGGGAGTGTGGCGTAGCGGGAAGCGGTAGCCTGTTCGACTCCAAATCCCGATCGACTAACTGCTGCCATTAAAGCCGTTTGCAGGGTGTACAATTGGATGGACAGCCAAGGCAGCCAATTTGGGCGATTCCCTACAGGATAGCCAAGCTGCACAGACTTTTTTGCCAATAGCCAATAACCGACAAAACCCGTTACAGCGATCGAGCCAATTATACCAATAATTGACGCAACAATAATATTTTCGCTAAAAATACCTCCGAGATAAATCGGAATATATTCGAGAGTTTTCAGCGGATTGATTTTAGTTAAAGAAGGATGGTTGGACGGAGTTTTGTAAGTTAAAAAATAAATACCAATCACCGCAATCGAAGCAGCAAAATATAAATAAGTTATCCGCCGAGGAAACCGCAGCACAATCGCAGCCCCACACAATATCGGCCACAAACCTAAAGGAGTGCTGTAACTAATACAACCTAAAATCCCAAAAACAATACTACCAATTACCCACTTGTTTTGTTGCACTCCCTCATTACCCATATCTGCCGGGGAATGAATATCTAAAGGTTCTGCTTCTCTGCTATTTAATAATAAATTCACGTAGGATTGCAAACAAAATATCGCACAAATCACAAATAGATTAGCAATAATCCAGTGGACGCCACTGAATCCCCGCATCCAGTTGTGTGCCGCCGCCGGAGTAAAATTAAAAATAGAAATACACAGGATGACTGAGATAAATTGTAGTGGAAAATTCCTTAATTTTAAAGGCAGTAAAGCAATCAAGACATAGCACTGAATCAAAGCCAAAAACCAAGCAATCAAACATAAACCAATATTTGAACCTTGGGTGACAATAATATTCAAGCCATAGATAATCGCTGGAATCAAGACAAAATGCTCGTTTGCCCGAAATATCCAATTAAAAGGATTTGTAGAGAAACCGTCTACTGAATAAAAATTCCAAGTCATCCACCAATAATCAAAATTAGACAAATCTCCGGCTTGGGATATCAAGTACAAAATATATGCAGCGGGTATCAAAATGCTGATAACTGAGGTGATAATTAAAACATATTGGTTGTTGATTTTCATTGATTCCGACATGGGGAGATTTTGAATTAATCGGGGGGTTTAGCCTAATAAAGTTCAGTTAAACCGGATCCCCCCTAACCCCCCTTAACAAGGGGGGGACAAGAAAACTGTCAAAGTCGATCTTTTTAAGGGAGATTTAGGGAATTTCCGGGGATAAACAGCGCCACAAAGATACAAACTAAGCACAGTAAAGCTTATAACTGAGCACTTGCACCATTCTCAACTAGCCTTTTATGGACGGGCAGGATGCCCATCCCACAAGAAATTTCCTCTTTGTGGAACAGGCATCTTGCCTGTTGCTGACGGGCAGGATGCCCATCCCACAAGAAATTTCCTCTTTGTGGAACAGGCATCTTGCCTGTTGCTGACATTGGTGGAAGATCAGTTATAACAGATAATTTCCAAACAAAACCCACCCTCGCGTTTTGAGTTTTACTCAATTTTTCACTTCATTTCTTTAACCAGCATTTCTCTGAGCCCTTGTCGCCAATGGGGAGGATAGGTTCCCAGAAGTGCTGATATTTTTACTGTAGAAAGTACAGAAAAAGCGGGACGTTTTGCGGGTGTGGGATATTCGGCGGTGGTGATGGGAATTACGCGCTTAATTTTGAGGGGAAAGCCGAGTTTCTCTGCTTCTTCAAAAATGGCGATCGCAAAATCGTACCAACTACACACACCGCTGTTAGTATACTGGTAAGTCCCAAAACTTTCCAAGCCAAGCAGAGGGATGATTTGGGCAGTCGCAGCACCTAAATCTGCTGTCCAGGTTGGACTTCCAATCTGATCTGCTACTACCCGAAGTTCTTCCCTATCTTTGCCCAATCTCAGCATGGTTTTGACAAAGTTGCCTTTGCCGCCGTTACCGTAAACCCAGGCGGTTCTAATAATAATATGTCGGTTTCCCGCTTTTTTAATTGCTTCCTCGCCTGCTAATTTGGACTTCCCGTAAATTCCCAATGGGTTTGTCGAATCTGTTTCGAGATAAGCAGAACCGCTGCTACCATCAAATACGTAATCAGTGGAAAAGTGGATTAAACTTGCTCCCAGTTTCTCGCATTCTTCGGCAAAGATTCCCGGTGCGATACCGTTGACTGCATGGGCTAAGTCTGCTTCGGTTTCGGCTTTGTCCACCGCAGTGTAAGCAGCGGCATTCACGACGACATCCGGTTGAATGTCAGCCATTGCTTGACGGATGGTTTCGGGCTGGGATAAATCGACGGAAGTGCGATCGACTGCAACAACCTCTCCCACAGATAATAAGATGGGATGCAATTCTTGAGCTAGCTGTCCGCTACCGCCTGCGAGTAAAATTTTCATTATCTAAAACACTTGAGCTCTTTTCAATGTTTGTCCGGCTTTGTCTTTAGGTGATAAAATTGGTTCGGCACCATCTAGTGGCCAGGCGATCGCCAAATCTGGGTCATTCCATACAATACACCGCTCGTGTCCCGGTGCATAGTAGTCTGTAGTTTTGTACAAAACTTCAGCAATGTCTGATACTACTAAAAAACCGTGAGCAAATCCCGCCGGCACCCAAAACTGCCGCTTATTTTCTGCACTAATCAAACAGCCCACCCACTGTCCGAAAGTCGGCGAAGTTTTTCTAATATCCACCGCCACATCATATATTTCGCCCGCCACAACCCGCAGCAATTTACCTTGAGGCTGCTGCATTTGGTAGTGCAAACCGCGCAGCACATTTTTAGAAGACTTGGAATGATTGTCTTGAACAAATTCTGCCGTCACGCCTGTTTTTTCGACAAAAGCTTGGTGATTGAAACTCTCAAAAAAGAAACCGCGATCGTCTCCGAAAATTTTCGGCTCAATTATCAGAACGTCCGGTATTTCTGTAGATATAACATTCATAGTTGGCTGTGTCGCGTGATAAACTCATACTTAGTCTATGCTATCTTACTATGAAAACTGACACATATCTCAAAAAGTTGTACGCCAACCGATTTAATTCCCGACAGATGCAAGCCAAGGTTGGACTTTGGAAAGTTTTAATTGACGAATTTTTACAAGATTATGTTCCTCCTGAAGCGGCAGTTTTAGATATTGGCGGCGGTTACTGCGAGTTTATCAATCAAATTCGGGCGCGCAAAAAATGTTTAATTGACCTGAATCCCGATTCCAAGTTATTTGCTAATGCTGATGTCAAGGTACTGAATATTGATGTGCTTAATTTAGATAATCGTACTTCTTTTACCGAACAGTTCGATCGCATTTTTATCTCGAATTTCTTTGAACACCTCCGCAACAAAGAGGAACTTGTAGAAATCATCTCATTTTGCTTTGATGCGCTAAAGCCTAGCGGTTCTCTTTTGGTGATTCAGCCAAACTTCAAATACTCTTACAAGGAATACTACGATTTTATCGACCATCAATTACCGATTACACATTTATCGCTGCAAGAGCTTTTACAAACTGTCGGGTTTAAAGTTGATGTAATGATACCGAGATTTTTACCGTTTTCGACGAAAGGGCGGCCGGCATCGCCGTTGTTGTTAAAGGTTTATTTGAAGTTGCCTTTTTTGTGGCGGTTTTTGGGAGGGCAAATGTTTGTTAAGGCATCGAAGATAAGAGTCGGCGGTTGAAACCGCGTCTACAAAAACAAAGTCCGCCTTCGCAGACTGAAGAAAATAGCTCATTTTAATAATTCATCGACTGGGATGCTAAAACCAGGTAAAACAATTTGGGTGCTAACAACTTCCCCAGCAATAAAGATAATTCTAGTTTGTTTTGTAACGACAATAACCCACTGATTTTCTGGATATACCAGCCAAACTTCCTCACTTCCAGATTCTAAATATTCCGTAGCTTTAGCTATTACATCTTCAGCCAAATCTGTTGGCGAAACAATTTCAGCACATAGAGGGAAACTTTGCGGTAGGACTTTGAGATTGCCAAATTGTGCTACTAATTCCCGAGGAAGGTAGGCAACATCAGGATAGCGTCCTTGCTGGTTTGTGCGGCAGGGAACATTAGTATAAACTTTTCCTCCATGCCCGCTAGAGTCTTTATAAGTTCTCCAGTAATAGTAAAGATTTCCTTGCACCTTACTATGCTTGAGAGTTATGCCATTTTTCTCCAATAATTCGCCATCAACCCACTCTTCTAGATCCGGTGGATTTTCCATCCATGCTTCTAGAGAGTAGGTTTTCGATGCCGGGGTGACAATTGTAGAAGTTATCATTTTTCGGTTCTCCGTGTGGAACTTTTTTCTATGATATCAGATACGATCGCCCTTTATGCCTCTCACATCCAAGTGTTATCATAAAAATGACGCATTATCAAGCATTTCAGACTGTCTGCTATTGAGATGAATCTGCCATAAAAGGATCAGTTTGAGGACAAAAATGATGAGACAAACTAAATCATCCGCCGCCCTTGCAATCAATCTTCCGCCAACACTCATACTCACCGTTACCCGCGAACAGTTCATCGAATTGGCGATCGCAAATCGGGATGTACAATTAGAACGCACAGCAACAGGAGAATTAATCGTCAACCCTCCCACAGGAGGCGAAACAGGAAGAATAAACATGGAAATCGGCGGACAACTTTGGTTGTGAAACCGACAAAATCAACTAGGTACAGCGTTTAGTTCTTCTACTGGTTTTGACCTACCAAACGGAGCAATTCGCTCTCCCGATGTGGCTTGGGTGCGTCAAGAAAGGTGGGACGCACTCACCTCAGAACAAAAAGAAGGTTTTGCTCCTATTGCTCCTGATTTCGTGGTGGAACTCCGTTCTAAAAGTGACAGAATGCAGCCGCTGCGAGATAAAATGAAAGAATATATGGCAAACCAAGTTCGTTTAGGTTGGTCGATCGATCGCAAAAACCGAAAGGTGGAGATTTACAGGCTAGATATGGAAGTACAAGTGCTGGACAATCCTGCAAGTTTGTCTGGTGAAGATGTTTTGCCGGGGTTTGTCTTGGATTTGGCGGAAGTTTGGGCGTGAAGTGCGATCGGCCGCAAAACCATAAGTGTTATAATTATGAAGAGCGATCGCACAAAATCTACTGCGAGTTAAAACATCATGATTAAGCGAAAAATCTTACAAGAAGGTCGGGAATACACTTTTCGCTCATACTTTGAAATGCCTTACGAAACCGACGAAATTGTAGCACAGTTCGATTACTCGCTAGTGAAAACTGAATTATCTTTACCGCATACATCTAGAGAAATAGAAGAAATAGACTATCTCAAACAAAGAATTAGAGCTACATTACCTTTTCTCGGCCTCAGCAGCGAAACAGCAAGAAGAGAATCATTAGTAGCGCCAGTTTTGCTAGATATCATTCGGTACTGCCAATGTCAGCTAAAGTTTGAGTACACTCTCAATGTTAATAGCTGGTTAAAGGGTAATTTAGATTATCTCGTACAGTCCGATCGAGAGTTGCTAGTTATTGAAGCAAAAAACGATGATATGACTAGAGGATTTACTCAACTTGCTGTACAATTAATTGCGATGTCCCACATTGAAGAGCGAGATATCTTGTACGGGGCGGTGACAATGGGCGATGTTTGGAGATTTGGCAAGTTAGACAGAGAAAGGCAGACGATTTTTCAAGATATGAATTTGTTTAAAGTTCCTGACGATTTAGAAGATTTAGTTAAAGCAATGGTGGGAATTTTAGACGGTGTTGAAGTTGAGTGCGATCGACCTTAATATTATAGCTGAACTGATTTATGAAACCAGGCAGAAACCGGGTTTTTGGCAAAATCCCCGCCGCAGCCTTAAATCTCCGAAAAACCCGGTTTCTTTAAGTGCGATCGCCCTCGATCGATAATTTCACAGTGTTCATTTTAGCAACTCCCAAAATTCACTACTTATAGTTGATTTTATCATAAATAAGGTCGATCGCCCTTAATATCCCAGCACGAGTTGACTAAAATGTAGGTAGAAACCGGGTTTTTTCGACAATTTCCGCCGCAGTTTTAAATCCACGAAAAACCCGGTTTCTTAAGTTCGGATCGCCCGCAATATTAAACCAGATCGCACACAGCCCCTAAAGATGCGATCGTCGCTTTTTCAGCCTCAGTCAAACCCGTAACACCAGCGATATTCATACCCTCATAAGGTCTTTCAGCTATCAGCGTTTTGAGGCACTCACCAGTCTTGACATCCCAAAGCTTAATTGTGCCATCACCGCTACTACTAGCGAGAGTTTTACCGTTTGGACTAAACGCGACTGAAGATATCCAATCGTTGTGACCTTGCCAAGTCTGGAGGCATTCACCACTGTGGCAATCCCACAATTTTATAGTTCGGTCATTACTGCCAGTAGCCAGAGTTTGACCATCTGGACTGAACGCGACTGAATTTATCCAATCAGTGTGAGCTTGGCAAATCTGGAGGCATTCACCACTGTGGTAATCCCACAATTTTATACTTCGGTCATTACTGCTACTAGCCAGCATTTGACCGTCTGGACTAAAGGCAACTGAACGTAGCAAATCGCTGTGACCTTGCCAAGTCTGGAGACAGTCACCACTGTGACAATCCCACAAATTTACAGTTCGGTCATTACTACCACTAGCCAAAGTTTGACCGTCTGGACTAAAGGCAACTGAACGCACCACATTGCTGTGACCTTGCCAAGTCTGGAGACAGTCACCGCTGCGACAATCCCACAACTTTACAGTGCTGTCATTACTGCTGCTAGCCAGAGTTTTACCGTCTGGACTAAATACAACTAAAACTACCTGATTGCTGTGACCTTGCCAAGTTTGGAGACAGTCACCGCTGCGACAATCCCACAGCTTAACAGTGCTGTCATCACTGCCACTAACCAGAGTTTGACCGTCTGGACTAAACGCGACTGAATTTATCCAATCAGTGTGGCCATACCAAGTCTGAAGGCATTCACCGCTGTGACAATTCCACAACTTGACTGTTCGCTCATCACTACCGCTAGCTAGAGTTTTACCATCTGGACTAAAGGCAACTGAACGTACCAAATTGCTATGACCTTGCCAAGTTTGGAGACATTCGCCACTGCGGCCCCACAACTTGACAGTTCGGTCATTACTGCCACTAGCCAAAATTTTACCGTCTGGACTAAAGGCAACTGAACGTACCCAATTGCTGTGACCTTGCCAAGTCTGGAGACAGTCACCGCTGCGACAGTCCCACAACTTGACAGTGCTGTCACAACCGCCACTAGCCAGAGTTTTACCGTCTGGACTAAAGGCAACTGAAAGTACCCAATTGCTGTCACCTTGCCAAGTCTGGAGGCATTCACCACTGTGGCAATCCCACAATTTTATAGTTCGGTCATAACTACCGCTAGCCAAAGTTTGACCATCTGGACTAAAGGCAACTGAACGTACCCAATTGCTGTGACCTCGCCAAGTCTTGAGGCATTCACCATTGCGACAATCCCACAATTTTATACTTAGGTCATTACTACCGCTAGCCAGAGTTTGACCATCTGGACTAAATGCAATTGAACGTACCCAATTGCTGTGACCTTGCCAAGTCTGGAGACATTCACCACTGTGGCAATTCCACAACTTGACAGTTCGGTCATCACTGCCAGTAGCCAGAGTTTTACCATCTGGACTGAATACAACTGAACGTACCATATCACTGTGACCTAGCAAAGTTTGGAAGCATTCACCACTGTGGCAATTCCACAACTTTACAGTGCTGTCACTGCTGCTAGCCAGAGTTTTACCATCAGGACTAAATGCGACTGAACTTACCCAACTATTGTGACCTTTACCAGTCAAAATTTCTCTTCCACTAGCAACATCCCAACAACGAACTACGCCATCTGTACCACCTGTAGCTAACAGTTTGCCATCAGGGCTAAATGCTACTGCAAAAATCGTACCGAAAGATTTAATAAAACTAGACTCACTCAAATTCGCCCCAGCAAAATTGACACGCCGCAAACTAGCATTAGAAAAATCCGCACCTTTAATCACAGCCCGCGATAAATCTCTCCCTTCCAAAGCAGCATTATCAACCTTCACCAATACCGTCGCCGCATTCCCCCCCACATAACCAACTTCCGCCTCAGTTTTACCTTTCGTCGCCTCCAAAATTTCCAACAGTCTCGACTTAACCTCACCAACAAACTCGGTTTTTGCCAACATCGGCACCAACAAATCCATCACCGCTTTCGTCAAAGGTTCCCGCCCGAAACTGTTAAGAAGTTGCCCTAAACTTTCACTAACAAAACCCTTCAAAGCCGGAATCGGCACAATCTCACCCGCATTGTCCGCCTGACGGCTAAAATACCCAGACCAAGTATAATTCACCGACTCAACAGAATTATCCAAATACAATTGTGCTTGCGATAACTCCGTAAAATCAGCGGGCAAAACCCCCAACTCCGCCGCCAATTTATACGCTAT
This sequence comes from Microcoleus sp. CAWBG58, assembly GCF_020883045.1. NCBI lineage: Bacteria > Bacillati > Cyanobacteriota > Cyanophyceae > Oscillatoriales > Microcoleaceae > Microcoleus > Microcoleus sp. CAWBG58. The sequence goes on from NZ_JAHRFA010000007.1 coordinate 24,788, forward strand.
AAAAAACTCCAAAAGTGACCTGTGTGCCGGAGAATAATCGCCCTCAGCATTGCGAATTAACATCGTTTGACCCATCATGTCGTAATGCCAGTGGTCTAAATCCTTTTCTGCTTGCACCACAGCCCCAAACAAGCGGCGAATTCTGTCGGGAAACAGCCGATAATTCAAACTCATCTGGTCTGTTGATAGCATTTCCCAGGACAGTTCGCACAGGAAAAATAGCTTATCTGCCAGCGATGTAAACGTCCTTTCTGCCTTAATATCCCGTTCCATCTTCCGGCGCACCGCATACAAGTATACCCGCGACATATCCACGTATTTACCTGCTTGAATATCGGGCAATGATTCTAAGATTAATTCCGCCATCACCGGCCGCCGCGCCAAATCCAATAACTGCGGATTATTCATCACCTGTGCTACAGTTTCGGCATCGGCTTGGTGAGACAATACTTGACGGATTTGGTCGTCGTCGAATGCTGCCAATTCCAATACTTCAAACTGCGGGGTTTCTCCGCTGAGATTGGCAGTCGAGGCTTTTAATTCGGCATTCAATAAAGCGCGTCCTTCCTTGGCTTCGGGAAAGTGTTCTGTCCGACAGGTTAAGATGACTTTTGCACCGGGAACAATCACCTTTGCTAGTTCCCAGAAGTTGTTAATTGTTTGTTGTCGATCGCACTTAGCGGCCATCTCATCAAACCCATCAAAAATCAACAGCAACTTACCCATCCGATTCAGTTGGTCGAACACTTCGCTATTCAGTCGGATGTTGTGCTGGGTAAAAAAGAAACCAGCCAAAACATTCTCAACATTCAAAGCTTTTGCATAGTCGCGCAAAGTAATAATTAAAGGCAAGCGAGGCCGTTGAGTTCCTTTTTGTTTTGCCTGTTGGTAGCGCTGCAAAGCCGTCCAAGCATAGTGAAAAGCAAACCAAGTTTTCCCCGTCCCGAATTCGCCCAAAACTGAGATGTGTTCCTTCGCCGGATCGTCCATCCACAAGTCGATATAACCGTCAATCCAGCCGTCCTCTTCGCCGTAATAGCTGGCATCAATTTGTCGCTTATTAACGGAGTCTAACTCAGCTTTCGTACAACCGAGAGGCACGTATTTACCATCAATTTTCCGGCGCTTAACTTCGTTTTCCAACCATTCGATGTAGCCGCTAAAATCAGCATCAACATCAATCAATTCGTCAAACGTATAACAATCGAGATGGCGATTTTCTGGTTGGTCAACTTCCTTGCGGGCTGCTTTAGAAATCCGCCGCGATGTCACCAACCAACCTTCATCGGTTTTTTGCGTTTTTACCGACTGTCTCAGCGCCCCAACATCTTGAATTCCCGCTTCTCCCGCCATACCGCGAATCAAAATGCGATCGAACCTTCCCCGCCTTACCGGAATCCGAATAATCCATTCAAAATAGTTATCTTCCCAAACCTGATACGGCTCAAAATCGTAGCCCAATATTTCAAACCAACCGCGCATTTGCTGCGCTAAAGCAAACTCTTGGGATTTTACCGCAGTTTCATTTCCTGCTGGTAAAGCCGGGTTAATTTCCACAGCCAGCCGCGCCATTTCCGCGCGCATTCCTTCGAGAGTTGGCAGTCGATCGAGCCTTTCGTGAAGTGCTACAATTTGTTTGTGGACTGAATCAATCTGATGATTCGTCAAAGCTTCTTTGGGATTGCGAGTGCGTTTGGTGACGGCGATAAAAACTGCGGAAAAAGCAGCAAATTCGCGCCGAATGTCAATCCCTAAATCTTTAATTTCATCTCCCAAAGCATAGGTATCGAGAAAATCTTCTCCTTGTTTGAGAAAAATAGCGGGAGAATTGCGATCGAACGCTTGGCGAAAAGCTTGTTTAATCTCTTCTTTCCGAAACAGTTCTAAAATAGGTTTGGGTTTGCCGATGCCGTATTCTACTAACGTATAGGCGTAAATGCTGCTGAAATCCGGTAGCGGGTGTTCGGGGTCGAGATTAAATTGTTTGAGTAATTTGATGACTGTTTCGCTGCGCTGAAACTTATCTTTAATTATAGGATTGGCGATGCTGGTAATCGCGCCGATAATCATATCAAGATTTGGTACAATCATGCTGGGATTTTGAGGTAGTTGGTGGGGAATTAGGAAATGCGATCGCACCCGACAGACTTGTTTTTATCTTAAGGTCAAAAGTAGTCACAGACTGCTGGCAAGATTATTAAAGCCCGATCCCCCGGCGCCTTGAGGGCGGGCACGGGGGCGCCGCCCCTACGAAGGGGGGGATCGGAATCTTCTTAAAGTCCCCCTTTTTAAGGGGGATTTAGGGGGATCGAGACTATGGTAAAAACGAGATTTCTCAAGACGTTTAGTCTTAAATTAACACCAGTGGCTACTGCCGTCTCCCTACGGTATATTATGAAAATTCATCAATTGGCAGTACATCTAACATCAGCATCCTCACATTAGTTTCCGCAAATCCTGTTCGAGATAAGAGCGATCGCCCTTCAACGCCGCTTTTACCAAATCTTTAACCAAAAGATTAGTCCTGCGTCTTCAGCAAAACCGCGCTGTGCCCAGCGTAGGCGTCATGGATGCGTTCAACATGATTGGAAAACGTGTTAACCGGCAACTCCGAGGGCAGATACCACTGGATTTCGTCTGCTTCTTCCGTCGTGCGCGGGCTACCTCCGACGACTTCGCAGCGGAATGTAAACACCAAGTCCGATCGCACTGGTATAGCATAAATGCCGATCGCACCTATCACCTTAACCAGCAAACCAACCTCCTCTTCCGCCTCACGCACAACCGCAGCCCACGGAGTTTCCGCCGCCTCAACCCTACCACCAGGCAAATTCCAAGCATCCCTATCGGTGCGATGGCACAGCAATACCTTGCCGCCGTTATCAATAATCGCAAAAGCACCAATAGTGTGCATGGTTGACAAGCCTAATTTTTGTAATGAATAGCATTGAAATTTTCAGCGAAGTGCGATCGCACTTCACTGCTGTGTATCCTGTTTTGCCTCGGTTTCCTGCTGTTGAAGGTTTTCCAAAGCTTTGTCGATCGCCTTGCTAACAATCCATGAAACAGAACGTTCTTCAGAAGTAGCCCATTCCTCAAGAGCCTCCTTTTTTTCCTTTGTTACATACACAGCTATCAACTCAAGCTTGCGCTTTCCGCCCATTAGGTTTTTCTCTCTTAAATTGACTCACATTTTAACTTATATCCAATCTTTAACCAACTCACAGAGCGTTAATAGCTGCTGGATTCATTCTTTCACCTCCGGTGTAGATGCTCGTTGTTGTTCTTGACTTTGATACTCTTTAACACCTTTTTCAATCAGCTTTCCAGCCAACCAAGACACGGATCGCTCGTCTTTTTCCGCCCATTCCTCTAATGCTTTGGCTATTTCAGGATTGACGTAAGTTGTTACTCGTGTAAGATTTTTTGCTGCCACGCTTGTGTTTTTTCCATAACTACTTTAGATAACATTCTACTTTTTGACGTTACCTCTTGACATGGTGTCACAAAGAATGGTACTACTTTACTAAGTAACAAAAGATGTTACTCAATTTCGACAAAAACCAAACCCCCGCCGTTTCAGACTGGAATCGAGACGCGGCAGGGGTTTGGACTCCCAAATTCAGGAAATAACCCTATTAGGAGATAACTCATTAGGAGACAACTCTATGATACCAACTCTCAAGTCCGTTCCCGAACTACTGCGCGAAGAAATTCCCGACGCGCCGCCCGACAAAAAACCCGTCCGCTTGCTGCTGTGCGGCACTCCCAAGGGCGTTAACTGGATCGTAGATATCCTGCAAATCTTGGGTTTTGCCAAGGTTGAGGAATGGAGCCCGCCTTTACCCTCGCCGATTAGCGGTGAAATCATGCGGATTTTGACTCGCTATTTTGCTGAGTAGAAATTGATGGTGATGAGGGGTAGGAACGAGGACACTACCCCTACAAATCTGTATGAATGATTTAGATTTGTTATAATGTACCAATAAAATATTGCGATTTCAAACACTATGAGCAAGCAAAAAATCTTACAGGAAGGTCGTGAATATACCTTTAGTTCATACTTTGACTTACCTTACGAAACCGATCAAATCTTAGCAGAATTTGATTACTCACTAAGCAAAGGAAGGTTATCTTTACCGAAAACAACTAGACAGTTAGATAGACTTATAGAGCTGAGAGATAAAATAGAAGATATCCTTCCCTTAGTCAGTCTCAGCAGCGAAATAGCTAGAAGAGAATCTTTAGTATCCCCTGTACTTCTGGATCTAATCCGATACTGTCAATGTCAACTGCGATTTGAGTATACTCTCAACGTTAATAGCTGGTTAAAGGGAAATTTAGATTATCTCGTGAAGTCAAATCAAGAGTTGCTAGTTATTGAAGCAAAAAACGACGATATGACTAGAGGATTTACTCAACTAGCTGTACAATTAATTGCGATGTCGCACGTTGAAGACCAAAATATATTTTACGGTGCTGTGACAATGGGAGATGTCTGGCGATTTGGCAAGTTAGATCGAAATCAGAAAACTATTTTTCAAGACACTCTTTTGTTTAGAGTACCTGACGATTTAGATGATTTATTCAAAGTAATGGTGGGAATTATAGATGGCGATGACATTTCGCGGTAGGGTGCGTCGCCTCCAACCACTCAAATAGTGGCGAAAATTCTCATAGCGACGCACCTGACTAAATTTCGCGGTAGGGTGCGTCGCCTCCAACCACTCAAATAGTAGCGAAAATTCTCGTAGCGACGCACCCTACTATTTCTTGTTTAAAGTCCCCGACGATTTAGTCGATCGCACTTATCCAAGAAAGTGCGATCGAGTTGTAGTTGTAGAGTGCGTCGCTGCGAGTCACTCAAACAGTGGCGCAAATTCCCATACCGACGCACCCTACTATTTGCAATTCACCATTTAAAAAATTCCTACAATATAGAACTCAAAACAACCTCATTAGCAGCAATCCAATCATAAATATCTTGCAAAGCCGCTTCCGGGCCAATGACAGGTTGCCATCCAGTCTTCTCCATCACCCTAGAAGAATCGGTGATAAAAATCGGAATATCCCCCGCCCGTTCCTCCAAAACCGGATTAATTGTAATAGACTTTCCCGTAATCTTTTGGCACAATTCAGTTGTTTCAACTAAAGAAAGACTGTTATTCAAACCCCCACCAACATTGAACACTTCGCCGTCAAATTCCGCAAAATGTTCCAACTGATAATTAACTAATCTCAGCAAATCTTCAACGTGCAGCAAATCCCTAACTTGTTTACCACTGCCGCCAAAACCGATATAATTAAGCGACCTTTGAAAATAGTGAGCCGCCACCCACAAACCGCAAACACCCTGATCCACTTTGCCCATTTGCCAAGCACCGGTAATTAACCCGCAGCGGTTGATAATTGCCTGCACGTTGTATGCTTCCCTGTACTCCTCAATCAGCAATTCCGAAGCTAATTTAGTTGCTCCGTAAAGCGAACGGTGTCCTTTTAACGGGAAGTCTTCGGAAATGCCTAACTTGGAGATACCGGGTAATGTTTGTTCTGGGGCGATCGCAAATCTATCATCCAACTCCAATAACTCGATCGACTTGACAGAGGCGATCGGATAAACCCGACTCGTAGACAAAAACAACAAACTCGCACCAGTCTGTCTCGCCAACTCCAAAACATTCACAGTACCCAGCAAATTCGTCTGCAAAACGTACTGAGGCGAACTAAAACCGGCCAGCACAGAAGGTTCTGCCGCGCAATCTATAATACAATCAGCATTGAGTGCAACTGGATCTAAATCAGCCGCCGTGCGAATATCCCCGTAAACAAACTGAATCCCAGAACTTTTAAGTCTGGGAATATTCAATTCCGAACCCCGGCGGCGCAGGTTATCCAAACAAATTATTTGCCATTCTGGGTGAAGTTTCTTCAGGCCAATTGCCATACAACTGCCGATAAAACCCGCACCGCCCACAATTAAAATTCTTTCAGGCATTAACTAAATTTCTTGCTAAAATATGGTTCGTAGTAAGGACTTCAGTCCTTATTCCTTCGCAGTCAGGACTTCACTCCTTGACTTAGGCAACAAATCTAATTTCAACTCATTCATCTTTTTAGTCCGGTGGTAGTCGCCGCGAGAGAGATGTTTTTCCAGCCAGACATACAAGACAATAAACAAGTATCGACTGCCCATCTCTTTGATTTTCAGCTTAGAAATACCAGCAGTCCGATTGTACCACCTCAGAGGAATCACCGTATAGGAAAAACCCCGGACAATTGCTTTTAGGGGAAGTTCGACAGTCAAATTAAAGTGATGGCTCAAAATCGGTTGTATGCCTTCAATCACTTCTTTCCGGTAGATTTTAAAAGCATTGGTGACATCGTTGTAGCGCAACCCAAAAATACTTTTGACAAACCAGTTTGCTAAGCGATTAATTCCTAACTTGTGAATTGGATAATCAACGACAAACCCGCCTTTGATAAATCTGGAACCGAAAACGCAGTCATATCCTGCTTGCAATTGGCGGTATCCTGCTACCAAATCTACGGGATCGTCGGAAGCATCCGCCATCACGATCGCCACAGCATCGCCTTCAAATTCCGCCAATCCCCGGCGCACGGCAAATCCGAAACCGTTGGGAGGTTGATTGTTGACGTATCTAACTGTCGCAAAAGTCTCTGACAATTCCTGGCAAATGTCAACGGTTTTATCCGTACTATTGTCATTCACAATCAAAATTTCGTGCTCGATCCCTTCTAAATCAAGCGTCTGGGCTAAAGCCCGCACAGTACCTTCCAAACAGCCCTCTTCATTGTGGGCTGGTATAACCACCGAAATTTTCACCAAAACCTCCGAGAAGCCCCTGGCTTCAGACATGGGGAGGGATAGGAGCGGCGATTGAGGGGGTTCGATGCCCCCTCAATCGCCATGCAATCTCCAGGAATGGCTCGTAATCTTGCTGTATAATTAGACATATCAATTGTCAAATTTTTTGAATTGTGGAACAAGTATTGACGTTAGTTTGCAAACTCCAACCAACGCCTGAGCAAGCTTCTAAAACAGATGCTTTGTTGAAGGCGTTTGCGGATGGTTGCAACTGGGTCAATCAGGTTGTTAAAGGTGGCGTGACCAGCAAAACGACGATTCAAAGCTTGACCTACCAAGAATTGAGAAAACAGTTTGGATTGAGCGCAAATCAGGCTGTGCGCGTCTGTGCCAGGGTTGGCGCAAATCGTAAAACCGCCAAGCTGAAAAACAAACCTGTGCAAGCGTTCAAAGCAACTAGCGCTGATTATGATGCCCGAATCTTTGGCTTTAGAGAAAAGGATTGGACGGTTAGTTTGACTCTGCTTAACGGACGTGAGCATATCAAATTGGATTTGGGAAACTACCAGCGAGGCAAGCTCAAAGGTCGAGTTCCTACCAGCGCTCAATTGTGCAAGCACAGGGACGGACGCTACTACATTCATATTCAACTCAAAGACGAAACGCCAGAGCCGATTCATTCCGATCGAGTGATTGGTGTTGACTTTGGGCGGCGTGATATTGCGGTAACAAGCGAGGGTGATAAATGGGACGGTAAGCAAATTCAGCAGGTCAGGGATAGGTTCTCTAAGGTTAGAGCATCGCTTCAAGCAAAAGCCTCGAAGGGCACAAGATCGACTCGTCGTCGGGCGAGACAGATTTTGCAACGGCTGTCGGGACGTGAGCGGCGCTTTCAACAATGGTTGAACCATAACATCAGCAAAGTAATTGTTCTGTCTGCCCTTCAACACAATGCCATTATTGCAATTGAGGATTTGACGGGTATCAGGGAACGCACCAATCAGCAACCCAGAAACAAAACCGAACGCCGCCGATCTAATAGTTGGGCGTTCTTCCAACTGAGGATGTTTCTGAACTACAAGAGTTTGAATTACGGCGCCCTGTTGGTGACAGTTAACCCTGCCTACACCAGCCAAACTTGCCACGTGTGCAACCATATCGGGTCCAGAAGCGATAAGCGATTTAAGTGTGGCAACTGTGGCTGGCATGGTGACGCTGATGTAAATGGTTCGTTTAATATTGCCAATCTTGGAGCCGTTGTAAGTCGGCTTAGAGGCTCGGACACGCTTAGTTGCGATGTCCAGGGCTACCAAAAGCCCCCCGCTTCAGCGGTGGGGTAACTTACTCCTCATCCTCCGCGCAACTGGACAAACTGGTTGTCAACAGGATTATACACCCAAGCTTTGATTTCGGTTTGGCCGATCGCCAAATTACTACCCGACACATCAACCGCCCACCTCGCATTGTTGTACAACTGCGATTTCAAAGTCTTAGCAATATCCGGGCTGTCCAAATTTACATAAGCGTTAGCAAAAAAAGATTGTTTGTCACCCACAGATAGCAGTACAATGTTCGGCTGTTTCCTGTTGTCTGGCAAAACCGCCCAACCAGCAGCTTTCAAGAATTTATCGCCCGTTGCAGGTTTGTCTAAATAGCCGTAAACTTTCTTGGTATTAGTAATAAACTCTACATTTTTCGCAAACTTTCTCCAACCAAATTTATCGAGAATAGCAGCACCATCTCTCACCAGCCAAGTTTTTTTGCTCAGCACCCTCAAACAGCTTTCTGGCGAATTATTGAAAAAATCCGACGGTTCTAGGTAGTTAATTAACTGCAAACAATCTTGAGCGCCTTGTTTGTAAACGAGTGCAGAGCTAGTTTGGGCGATCGCCTTTTGAGAATTAACAATAATTATCCCAATTAATAGCAATAAAACTCCTCTATAAATAAATTTATAGTTGAATTTAAACAGAGCTTTTGTTTCTCGAATAAACAATTGTCCTAACTGAACCAAAACAATTAACAGTAAAATCGAATTAGTCGTATATCTTGAAGATTCGATCGCCTGAATTGCCCCAAAATTAGCCCTACCAGCCGTAATAAACAAAGCCGACAAAACCGAAAACAAACCTATTGACAGCCAAGGCAAAGCCTGAGATCGCAATCCTAAATCAATTGTGGGATCGGCATCTTGCCCGTCCCCACCCAATCCCAAATCTGTTGATAAAATATTCTTCCCAAAATACCATACAAAAAATCCGAAAATTGCAAATACTACCAATCCTACAAATGCCGAAATTCCCGGAAATCTAACAATTGGTGAACCCAACAAACTCAAAAAATAATCAATTACCACCAGCGGCTTATTCAACAATGCAATAATACTTGTTTTACGGCTAGGATGATAATCAATGGAGTAAATAGCACAAGTTGCTGCAAACAGTAATATCCATAGAATTAATCTGCTTTTTTTCTGTACTCGATTTCCCTCCAAATCCACCACAGCCGGAACCGCCGCCAACCAAGATAGCAAACCTTGAGCCAAAGAAAAACTAGCAATAAAACAGAATACAGCAGCAATAGAAATCCTAATATTAGGCAATAATTTGTGAGTTGCAACCAGCGCATACACCGCCGCTATAAAACACAGATTTACGAAAAACCAAGCTAATTGAAATCCCCAAAGCCAGTTTTCATGTTGAACCAGGGAGAAAAGTAAAATACAAGTTAAAATATTAGCTAAATGCCACAAATTATCTACATTTTTAAAGTCTTTTGTAGGGGCGGTGTCCCCGTGCCCGCCCTCTCGCGGCCTGAAATCAGGTGTAACCGGTATCGAGGATAACTTGTACAGAGTCATAAAAGTTATCCCAGCCAAACCGATGCTGAGACACAACTGATAATTGATATTCCATCTGGAAGCAAAAACCAGCACAGCAATAATTAATTTCGGAAAGACTATGCGGTGGTTGCTGTGCAAAGCCCAAAAATCGTTAAAGGTTACACTTCCCTGAGCGATTTTCTCAAACAGGCTAGCCAACCTCCACTCGTCATCAATGGGCACGTTAACGCTAAAAGTGGCTACAAATCCGATTAAAAGGACAACTGGGAGTAGATATAGCGTAAATAAAATGAATTTTTTCATGAATGTGCGATCGCACCAATTGCCATCACCATGTTATATCATATCAAATCCACTTTTCATCGGAATCATTCATCTCTCTAAACTCTCCCTCTGTGTCCTCTGTGCCCTCTGTGGTTTAATAATTCCGGTACAGCCAGATTTAATATCAAATGTATATAATTTCATCATTGCATGACGAGAAAGCAATCACAGGGCTTTAACTTGTTTATCGTCCTAGTTTCAGTTAGATATTGTAGGGTGCGTCAGCTCATAGCATAATCTTCATGCGGTATCGAGAATTGGCTGACGCACCCTACTACTGTTTCCCTAATTTTGCAATCTTGTCTATTGCTCGCTACAAACTTGATAACTGGTTTGTAGTGAGCAATGTAAGTCCTCTTCAATTCTGTTCGCCCAATTACTTAACAGTCTTGAACGTATCCAGTTTGCCCGTAAATCGGTTGATAAACATCTGCAAAACAGTCCGCTTGCCGATGTTGATATTAGAACTTACGGCCATTCCCGACTGCAAGTTAACTTCCTGTTCATTTGACTTGCCCTTGTTCAAGACAAACTTTTGATTTTTGAGCTTAATTTTGGTTTTGAAAGCGTAGTATTTCCGAAGTTCAGTAGGAGGTTCAGCATCGCTGCTAATCTCTTTTACTTCACCCTGAGCAGTACCAAACTCCAAGGCAGGAAAAGCTTCAACATTGAGTTCCACAGGAACGCATTCGTAGTGCGTCAGACCCAATTTCTCTCTATTAACTTCCTTCTCAGGACACAGGCAGCTTTTACCTACTTCGCACTCAATTTTTTCTCCATCTAATTGTTTGCCGTGATATTTTTCTAATTTTTGTCGCTTCTGTTTCATACCATCCAAAACGAGAGCTACGTTGCTGTTTTCCAGGTAAACAACTGCTTGCAAGCCGTTTTCATCATCCAAAACCTTGAGCAGCTTCTCTGTTTGCTGCGCTTCGTAATAAGCTTCTTCGCAGCGTTTGGGGCGCGGTTCTCCAGGTTTTACCACTGAGTTAATAATGGATTGGCAAATCGGATCTTTAGCTAGATCCAACTTCGCATTCTCCTTCTTAGAAGGTTTCAAATCGAAGATAACGCCGGATACGGGAGCCTTCATAATTTGAGTATCGCGAACTTGCTGCGCTTTTTCTAGCTGAGCATTTACTTCGGACAGCTTTTTCAGGTTTTCCACTTTGAAGCGGCTGAGTTGAGAATCGCTGCTGGCAATTTGTTTCTGGTTTTCAGCAATTTTGGTGTAAAGTTCTTTTGCCCAGGCATCCTTGGTATTTTTCAACTGTTCTTGGGCGCGGGCGATCGACTCTTGAATGCGCGCTTGCTCTCCTTGCTGGCGCTGTACTTCAGCGGTTATTTTTTGGATGTCACCTTGACGGGCGTTAATTTCGCCTCGGCGCGTATTGATCTCACCTCTGCGGGTATTGATTTCGCCTCTACGGGCGTTGATTTCACCCTCGCGCTGCTTGATTTGATCTTGCTGTTTCAGAACGTCGCCTTGCCCTCTGAAAACATCTTGTTCCTGCTTTTCTCTTTGTAATTCAGCGATCGCTCCTTGCTCCACCAGCGGGCCTAGTCTGCCCAAAATGCCTTGATTTGACTTCAATACTTGTTGGGATTTGGCTAACTGTTCTTCGGCCAACTCTTTCTGAGCTAGAGCTGATTTGACTTGCTCTTGGGAAGAAGCTAACTGCTGCTGAGAGTAATTTAATTGGTTCTGAGCAAAACCTAATTGTTGCTGTGCTACCATCATTTGATCGCCGGCGGCTTTCTCAGCATTTTCAGCTTGCTTGAGTTGTTTTTCTAATTCCTGAACTTGTCCTTGGGCGGCGGCTACCCGAGACAGATATTCCGATCGATAATTAACATACAGTCCTTGCTGGGCTGCATCAAAATTTCCGCTGGCTCCCCGGTTAAGGTATAGCTCGTCAATCAAAGCTTGCAGCACTTGATTTTGTGCTGCGAGGCTCTGTCTGTCTTTGATTGTCGATTCTAGGTTGGAAGGAATAGGGCCTTGAACTTTGCCACTAACGACATCTTCGTAAAATTTATTTTCTTTTTCCAGCGCTTCTTTCGTTTTCTTAATCGATGTTAAATCGGCACTGGGTGCAAGGGGGTTGAAAGTGAGCAGGGGCTGGTTTTTTTCGACCCGATCGCCATTTTCGACGTGCAGCCTCACCACAGCGCCCGTAGCAGGCGCTTGGATGTCTCTAGCACCATCTTTGAGTTCCAATTGGCCGACAGCGGGGACAGCTTGCTCTACGCTAGCAAAATAAGCCCAAACTACGGCAGAAGTGGTCATCAGCATGATCATCCACAAAAACAAGCGCGACCAAATCGCTGGTTTTTCCAGAATGACTGCTTGTTCAGAAAGGATTACCGATTTCATAGCCATTTGTTAGGTGTTAGTTGTTAGTTGTTAGTTGTTATTTGTTATTTGGGCATTGGGCATTGGGAATTGGGCATTGGGCATTGAGCATTTATTATTATAAAAGCTATTAACAAGCGATCGCTAACCACTAAGTATTACCAGAAAGAATTGGTTGAAAGCCGGAACCCTTTGAGGGAGAAATTAAAATCAGACGATTCATTACTCCAATCAGACGATTCATTACTCCAATCCTCTTCCTTAAGGATAGAGGTCGCTCTCAAACTGTCAACTGTCAACTGTCAACTGTCAACTGTTGAACGATGCCCCATTCCCCACCATTAGGTGCCCGATGACTCTTGTTGTTGGAAGAGGCAGTAGTAACGCCCTTTAAGAGCCATTAATTCTTTATGCGTTCCCTGTTCGACTACAGAACCTTGATCCATCATAATAATGACATCAGCATTTTGGATTGTAGTCAGGCGGTGAGTGATGAAAAACACCGTGCGACCGGCGAACGCTTCGGCTAAGTTATTGCAAACTTGGCGTTCGGAATGGTAGTCCAGGGCGCTTGTAGCTTCGTCCAAAATCAGCAGTTTCGGGTTTTGCAAAATCGTCCGGGCGATCGCCAAACGCTGCCGTTGACCCCCAGAAAGCGATGAACCGCGTTCTCCCACCACCGTATTGTAACCAGCGGGCAAGCCCATGATAAAATCGTGAGCTACGGCTAATTTCGCTGCTCGCACAATCTCATCCGTACTCGCATCAGGATTGCTCAGAGCAATATTTTCTTGGACTGTACAGTTAAACAGCAAAGTATCTTGCAACACCACCCCAAGCTGAGCGCGGAGCGAATATAATTCCACTTTGGAAATGTCATAGCCGTCAATAAAAATGCGGCCCGACAGTGGCGGATAAAGACGCTGCAACAGCTTCATCGCCGTACTTTTTCCGGAACCGCTTCCCCCCACAATTCCCACAAAACTGCCAGCGGGAAAATCCAAGTTCACATTCGCCAATTGCAGGGCCCCACTCTCCAGGAATCGGAAGGAAACCTCTTCATAGGAAACCTGCCCTTGAATTGCCGGCAGCGGGATATTGCTCCGGTCTTCCTCGCTGGTTTCCGTGGGTTTATCGATGATATCCTTGAGCATATCGATCGACATCGAGACCTCTTGGAAACTCTGCCACACGCTCACAAACCTGAGGAGCGAACCAGTCACGTTACCGGAAATAATTCGGAAAGCAATCAACTGACCCAAAGTAATGTCATTGCTAAGTACCAAATAAGCTCCCACCCACAACTGAGCTAAGTTACCCACCTGGTTTAAAAAGCTGCTAATCGTACCTGCCGTAGTCCCCGTCAGAATAGTTTTAAAACTAGCTGTAATATATTTTGCGTAGCGGCTAGACCACTCCCAGCGAGATTTCAGTTCAATATTTTGAGCTTTAACAGTTTGAATTCCGGTGACTACTTCCACTAGATAGGATTGAGAGTCAGCAAAACGCATATTTCTTTGTTTGATCAGGCGCAGTACCAGCGGATTGATCAGAACAATCATCAGCGCCAGCACTGGTACGACTGCCAAAGATACGAAGGTTAGCTTCACGCTGTAGGAAAGCATCACGGCGACGTAAACCACCGAAAATACTGCATCAAGAACCACTGTTAAAGCGGTACCTGTCATGAATTCCCGAATCTGGCCCATCATGCTGAATTTGTAGACCAGATCTCCGACGCGCCGGTTGTCAAAGTAATTCTGAGGCAGCCGGAGCAAGTGGTCGATTACTTCCGCACTCAATTTGACATCGATGCGGTTGGAAGTATCTACAAATAAGAAGGTTCGTAAACCGTTGAGCAATCCTTCAAACAGGGCAACACCTAACAGAAACGCACCCAAAATATCCAAGGTGTCGATGCTGCGCTGACCTAATACTTTATCAATAATTACTTGGCTGATTAAAGGGTTGGCAAGACCAAATAGTTGCACAAAAAACGAGGCGAGCAATACCTCAATAAATACTGTTTTGTGTTCCATCAGCGCCGGCACAAACCACCAGAAGCTGAACTGCTCTTTTTGTTCGACTTGTGGCGCTTGCAGCAGCAGGACTTCTCCCTGTTCGCCCCAGTCTTCTCTAAACTGAGGTACCCGCATCCGCATCAGCCCCTTTTCTGGGCTGGCTAGTACCAATTCTTGCTCGGTGATGCTGTAAACAATGGCAAAGCTATCTAGGAATTTAATCATGACCGGAGCTTTGATCCGGTTGATCGCATCTGCTGGGACTTGCGCCAATTGAGGCGTCAGGCCGATGCTTTGGGCGATCGCCCCGCAGGCTTGCAGATTGATAACACCAGCGGTTTTTAACTGATTTTCTAGAACTTTGCGGATGATATCCCGACGAAATTTGATGCCAAAATACTTGCTCAACATTTGGAAGCAAGCTAGCGGGGCATCTATTTGCCCTTTGGCGCGGAAAACTGGATATTTCCCCGCCTCTGGTGTTGGGATTGGGTTTGGGGGGCGCTCGGGGGCGGGGGGTACATCGCCAAAAATGATGGGTGGCTTTTTCCCTAAGCCTCCTGTTCCTGTGGCTGTCGGGTCAGTTAAGGGATCTTCTAGCTCTGTTGGTGATGCTGAGGGTTCCCGGAAGCCGACCAAGCGGGCGCCGGCGCTGCCTTCTACTTTTAAGGATTTGGCTGCATTTTCAACAGAGAAGCGACTGCCGGTGGGAAACTCGCCCAAGACGCCGCTGCTGACTAGCCAAATTCGATCGGCATCTAGTTCGTTAGCGAGGTCTTGAGTTTTTTTGTTACCCTTTGGGACGTTGACAACTGTCGCGTCTTCCCAAGCTTGCCGAGTTAGCTCCTTGAGATCCGAAGTGCCGTCGGCTTGGCGCTGCAATTCCAGGCTCAACAGCTCAAACACTTCGCTCAAGGAAGAGTGAGCGTGAAAAGCTTCTCCAAATGTCGGCTGTTTTTCCAGTAAGTTCAGGAAATCTTCAGCAGGTAGGACGATCGCGATTACATCTGTAGAGGCGATCGCAGTTTCGCAGGGAACTCCTCTGAGCAAGCCAGCCCAGCCGAGAATTTCCTGCGACTGCACCAACCGCAAACTGACGTGGCGTTGCGATCGCTGGTCAAAGCCCAGCAGCCTGGCCTGACCTTGATAGATAATTGCCACCTGAGTCGGCATTTTTTCGCGTTCAAACAGGGGTTGCCCCGTCCGGTAGCCCAGGAGTTGGCATTTAGCCACCAAGGCTGTTAGATCCGTCTCTGACAGTCGGTCAAAGGGAGGTGTTTGAGCTAAGAAATCCTGAATTTGGGTGAGGGAAACAGCGGAAGAAGTCATGATATTGAAGACACGGAAGAGAGGGGCTGTAGCGGGCCTATTTGCGATATTTGTTCGGCGAGCCAGCTTTCAAAGAGTTCGTTAATCAGGTGCAGCCGCATCGATTCGTCGAGCTGGGCCGGCATGAACTTTTCTAGTCGAATAATTACCATCCATTCTGCCAGAGGACGCGGCGTCCAGAGTTGATTTGGCTGGCTGACTGATAAAAGTTTACTAATTGCCGGGTGAGGCTGACTGAGGGGTACTGGGCCCAACAGGCCGCCCGACTTTGACTCTGGGCCTTCTGAGAAGTCGCGAGCTACTTCAGCAAAGGTTTGTTCCCCTTCGAGGATGCGGAAGTAAAGTTCGTTTGCCAGTGCTGGATTTTTGGTGCGTACCAGGGAATAGACTACGTGGTCTAGACTGGCTTTGCGGGTTAAAAAATAATTATCTACTTTAGGTCTCCAAGTCTCTTGCTTAAATTTTTCGATCAGCAAGGGTCTGACGGCCATCTCTTGAAGTTCTTCTTCTGTCATATTTTGACTCCTCAGCCAAGCTTCTCTGGCGTCGGGGGCTGTCAGTTGGTGCTGTGCCAGAAAGTTCTCGACTGCTGATTGGCGTTCTTCGTCGCTGCAACTAAAGGATGCGATCGCTTGGTCGATGATTACACCCCGCAAGAATTGGGGCATCAACTGGTAACGCTTCAGGAGCGATGGCATATCCTGAGCTTGCAGTAATTTATCGCCTATTTGAAAAAGTCCTGTCATTTTTTAATCTCCAACTGACTTGCGCTTCCCCTTTTAATTTAGCTGTGGCAGGAAAAGAGCGACAACCACTAACCCCTCAATCTCCCGATGATAGCAGAGCGTTAAGAAACCTAGCGCTATTGCTGTCTAATTCTTGACGCTTTGCATCCAGACGGGGTTCCTTTCAAATAGTTTGCCTATTTGATGGGAGTAAGCGCGACTGTCAAGAATTTTGGGGTTGGCCGCCATTGTTTGCTGGATTCGATCCCGATAGCGCCGGCGCATTTCTGGGTTGGTTCCCAGTGCTGTACTCATTTCTATATAAGAGTTCTCGCTATGTGCTACCAGTTCCGGAAGTTGTAGTTCTTCAAGGACTGCTGCAAATAGTCCCGATCGAGTTTTTTGCCCTTTTCTTGCCACTACAGGCAACCCGGCCAACAGCGGTTCTGCTAAGGAGCCGGCATCGCTGTATGGATAGGAGTCTAAATATATATCAGCCAATTCCAAACATTTTATGCAATCTGCGCGATTTGATAGCGCTCTTATCACAACTAGCTGCTTTTTGTCAATTCCAAATTCCCCGAAAGTCGATCGAATTTGATGGTAAAAAGGTACGGTCGGATAGTCTTCTGTGCGGGAACGAAAGGGATACAAAACTAAAATAGAATTCGGTACGCCGGCAATAATTTTTGCCCAAGTTTCTCGCAATTCTGGGATAATTGTTCCAGCCCGAGCACAGGAGATGAATACTACAGATTCGTTGGTGGCTCCCCAACTGCTGCGAGTCGGTTCAACGGTGGCAGGAGCTAACTCTACAGGATAGCTGAAACAAACTCCCGAGCCTTCTAAGGTAATTAATTTTTCGCGATACTCTGCTGCATCTGCGGGCAATGCCAAATCTCCGACAATCAAACAATCGATATTGCGGGCTGCGGTGGTGGCCCGAGTAGATGCAGCGGCAGCCATTTGCACGCGCGCCAGTCGGTGCAAGCACAGCAGTGCGCTGGGCCCCGAAGTGTCGGCGATATTGGTGGTAATTAACAGAATATCTAAATCGTGCGATCGAATTTCTTGCACTTGCTGGGGCAAATTTGCCGGCAGTCGCACCAGCTTGTCAGCACAACTTTCGCAATATTTCACCAGTTGCTCGTCTTCTACCCCAAAACTGTAGGCGATAACTTCAAATTTATTTCTATCTAAATATTCAAAACTCGGAATAGCAGCCCAAGTTTCCGATTCTGCACTAATTTTGTCGAGCAAAATCCCCAATCTAACTTTAATTGGCTTCGATACTCTTGGAGCAAAATTCCAGTTTATGTCACAGCCAATTTTTTGTAAATAAAATTCCAGAATATCAGCTCGCTGGCTCAAGACATTCAGCAAATTTGCATCGCTCAAGTACAACGCTTGGAAACTAACACTCTTGGCAATAAAGGCGGCCACATAACACCAAACTCCCGCATTTGGAAAACCGGCGATATTCGCAGCAACATACTCGATCAAATCCTGGAAATATTCAGAATATCTTTCAACATCTCCCATTTGTTGAAAACAATTCGGAGACTGAAATAGAAATTTCAGAAAATCATCAAAAAACCACTGGGGAATCGCTGAATCTTTATACTCTAACGGCAACTGATAAGCCTCTCGGTACAGCATCGCTGCCAGACAATATGGCATCTTATCGGCAATTGTCCCTGCTGAGCCAAGTTTCGAGTATAACTGGCGGACAAAACTTTGTTCCGACTCGGTTAAAAGTTCATGTTTGAGGTGGCTCTCTAGTAGCAATTTATGAGCTTTCCCCGCTGCTTGCGAGTAAGCACTTTCTATTTTATCGACGGGACAATTTAGCCAAGCTTCAGCTAGTTGTTGGCGGCGTTGCCGCATTTGCGCCAGAATAGACTGGTTTGATGGCAATTTTTTGTACTTTTCAACCAGTGCTGACAAGTCAGATATATTAGGTTGGGTTCTCGATGCCAACTTTTGCCGGATTGTCTGTTTAATTTGTTGATTCAGGAAATTGTAATCAGGACTATTTAGGAGTTTCTTGTAAAATCTGACGACATCTTTATGATTTTCCCCAGCAGCGAAGTTTTTCCAGGTTTGTTGTTCGGGATGAATCCGCAGTGACGACAGTTTTTCGTCTACAAACCCGACGTGATAGTTTCCCATGATCCGCCACCACATATCTAAGTCTACATACTGAGATAATCCTGAATCAAACAATCCGATTTCGGCAAAGACTCGGGCGGCAATTAAGACGGTACTCGGTTCGCCAATTTTGTTGATGGGGTTGTTCAAGCAGTTAGCATCTGCTAGCAAGTCTTTTCCGGGCTGAATAGATTTTAAATTCGACCAACTTTTGTGCAAATCTTTGATTGATTGGGAAGCTTTCCGCAAAATTGGGTGAGATTCGTCTTCAGCGATGGTGATGCCGCGGGGGGAGAAAATCATACCTATGTCTGGGTTTTGTTGGGCGAGGGCGACCATTTTGGCGATACATTCTGGTGCCAGCAAGTCGTCTTGAAACAGAAATTTGATGTATTCACCTTTGGCTTGAGAGATGCAGAAGTTCCAGTTTTGCGATAAGCCGTAGTTGCGGTGGAGGATGATGCGGAAGTCGGCGGATGTTTGGGATAGGAAGGATTGGGCGATCGCAATTGTGCGGTCTGTGGAGCCGTCGTCGGATACAATCAGTTCTATATTCGGGTAAGTTTGGGCGATCGCGCTTTTGATTGTTTCCTCAATAAATGCTTCTCCGTTGTACGTCGGAATGCAAATGCTCACCAAAGGCTGCCAGTTTCCCAGTTCTACTTTTGATTGAGTTTGTTGGTTTGACTGTGGGAATTCATGCTTAATTTTTGCAGACTCTGCTTTGGCACTTCTTGACAGAGGCAAATTTTGAAAATTATCGGTAATCTCGGCAATATATTCGAGACGTTTCCTAATTTTAGTCCCTGTAACTTCCGGGTTGAGTAAAGTCTGAATTTCCGCAGCAGCGACAACTCCAATTTTTTGAGATTCTTGGTAATTATTAAAAACATAGCCCATTAAATCAGCAGCGTGTCCGACATCCGGTTCGGCCCAAACATTGCCTTTTTTATAAGGCCCGCAATCTTCCTCAATTGGGACTAACTTATACCTTACTAAAAAGCTATTCCCGACATTCATAAATTCTGTATTTGATGAATAGCCGGTCGCAATTACAGGCTTGCCGTAAAACATCGCTTCAGCCATTGTCAAGCCGAATCCTTCGCAGCGGTGCAGCGACACGTAACAATCGCAATTATAAAGCAAACCGTTGATTTTATCTTTGGATAAATACCCGTCTTGATGTCTGATATTTGCAGAATCATCTATGGCAAAATTCAACAATTCTAAATCCTTAAGATTTTTGTCGGAGTTGGAAGATTTGATCAGCAATAATACGCGGTCATCTTCACCAAAAGCTGTTTTAAATGCTTGGATGACTGCCAAAGGATTTTTGCGTTCGATGCGGCTGCAAAAGTCGAACACAAACAGAAAAATAAATTTATCTTTAGGTAAATGTAGTTCTTCTCTGCTGAGGGAAGGTGCAGGCAAAGAAATACTGGGCATGATTTTGATGACGGGAATTGGCGAAACTTGAGAAATTGCTTCGGCACAAGAATTGCTGTAAGTCCAGATTTCGTGAAAGTGATTAAATGCTGCCTGCCATTGAGGGGGAAAGCCGGGAAGTTCCCAGGCCCAAAAGCCGATATTGTATTTATTTGCAAAATAGCTGGAACTTCTATCTTTGATAAAAGTGTCAACTTCGTCGGCGTTGACTTGAATTAAATTTACCGGATGGGGATTGTCTGGACTAAAGTTTTGATATGTGGTGTCTTTTTTGCGGTGGGGACTGCGGGTAAAATTGTTGATAGCCAAGGTAATTCCGGCGGCTTCGGCGGCTCTGATGTTGGCTCTTACTCCTTCTCCTATGCCAAATTCGCCGTTGATGTAGCCGGCGATGTTTATTCCTAGATTAGGATTCATAATTTATAATGTATTTATTACAGTGCTGTGTTTATTTTTGGGGTACGTTGTTGGGCTTGGGCCCTCTTATTCTAAGTGGTTATATAAGCTGTCAGTCATACCTCATTTTTTGAGAACCGCTATATATCAATCTTTACACGATTGGTGCATAAGGTTTAATTGAAACGCAGAGTACGCAGAGTACGCAGAGTGAGAGAAGAGAGGGAAGAGAAAGAGTTGGTAACTGAAAATTTAGTCCTTGACAAATGTGCCGATCGCCATTGTATAATTGCATCGCCATGCTAACCTTCGGCTGGCTGTGGGTCGGCATGGATTGCTCTGCTTTATTTTACGGCAAACTAATCAGGAATTTTAGAGAAAGTGATCGATCGCGCCAACCACGACCTCTTCAAGCTGCTACCGCCGGATGCTAAAGTCATTGTTGAAATTGGCTGCGGTACGGGTGAGAGGGGCGAACACTACAAGCTGATCAATCCCCACTGTCAGTATATTGGCATTGAATGCGATCGCGAAAAAGCGAAAATTGCAGTCGATCGGCTAAACTGGGTGGCGGTAGCCGATATTGAAGAAATTGCGATCGGCAGTCTTGACATCGAACCCGAAACTGTCGATTGCTTGATTTTTGGCGACTTGTTACCCTATCTCAAAAACCCCTGGGAGATACTACAGCAGTACAGTGCTTTGCTCAAGCCGGAGGGGCAAGTTTTCGCCACAATTCCCAACGTTCAATACTGGCGGCGCATTGTCAATCTGTTGCGGGGACATTGGGAAAATCCCGACAGCAAGATGCAGCACTGGTTTACCCTGGAAAGAATTAAATCATTATTTGCTCAAGCCGGATTGCAGGTTTACGAATTGCAAGGGAAGGGACACAAAACCGAAAATTTTGCCCAATTCCAACAATTGCTGCATCCAATGGTGAAGGCGTTAGAGCTAAAATCCAGCGATTTTGCTACGGAAACGGGTGCTGAATATTATATTGTGCGATCGACCAAATCGACCGTAGAGCCCCGCAGACTGCTGATCCAAACCATTATTATGGCTCCTACAGGGTGCGATCGCGTGCGAGTTCTGGAACCGGACAAATTTAGCGCCACAATTCCCGGTGTCCGCACCGTATCGGGAGTGAAAACAGCAGCATTAATTACCGAGTTTCCGGGAGAAGAAAAAGTCTTCGTCTGGCAACGGACAATCATGCAATATCCGGCTTACATTCCCAAACTCAAAGAACTACTAAAACAAGACTACTTAATAGTAGCCGAAATTGACGACAATCCCGTCCGCCGCCGCGAATACGCAGACAATAATTACCTCAGCTATCGCGGCTGTCACTGCGTTCAAACTACAACAGAACCGCTAGCCAAAATTTTGCGGCACTACAATCATAATGTTGCCGTATTTCCCAATCAACTAGCCTATCTACCACCGCCGCGAATCTATCCAGCAGAACATACAGTCACAATATTTTTTGGCGCGCTCAACCGCGAAAATGATTGGCAGCCAATTATGGCAGCACTGAATCGAGTTTTAGTTGCACACAAACACCGAATTAGAGTTAAAGTTATCCACGACCGCAGATTTTTTGATTCCTTAGAAATACAGCAAAAGGAATTTGAATCATTTTGCACTTACGAACGGTATCAAGAAATCATGTACAGTTGCGATATAGCTTTGCTGCCGCTCGTTGCCAACCCGGTTAACGAAATGAAATCTGACTTGAAATTCATTGAATGTGCGGCGCGAGGAGTAGCGGTACTGGCGAGTCCAACCGTCTACGAACATTCGATAGTCGAAGGTGAAACCGGATTGATTTACAAACACGAAAAAGAGTTTGAAATCAAGCTAAATTCGCTCATTTCAGATACTTCTATGCGCCAAGAAATAGCCGCGAATGCTTACGAATGGGTGCGCGACAACCGCTTGCTGTGCGGACACTACCGACAGCGCCGAGACTGGTACTTGCAAATGCGGGACGAGTTGCCGCGTTTAAATGCTGAGTTGCGATCGCGATTGCCCGAGTTGTTTGCAGACTGAATGCGGTAAGATTGATAGGGGTTTTTGTACAATACGGTTGGGAGCAGATAAGACGGCGGTTGAAACCGCGTCTACACAAACAATGTCTGCCTCCGCAGACTCAAGAATGAAGATTTGACCTAAGGTTGGAACCGATTGCTCTTCAACCTGCGGAGGCAGGTTTTGTCTGTATAGACGCGGTTTCAACCGCCCAGTCTTCCGTTTTATTGTTTAATTTTTAATTGTTGATACACACAAATGCGAATCCTATTCACTATTGCTCACTTCTACAATCCTAGCGGTGACGGGAAACACGCTTCCCAACGAAACGATCCCCAACCGCGCATCAATGCTTTAACTGCTTGCGTGACTTCGCTGCAAGCTTTGTATGGCCAATCTCAGTGCATGATTGACATTAGTGAATGTGCCACTATCCCAGCCAATAAATCTCAAAAGCACGAAATCGATATTGTTGTTTGCACTACTCAAGGTTATCACCTGTTGCCTCAACTGCCTGTCCAGCCGAGGTCTTTTATGCACCACGCTACTAAATGCGAACCGCTGCTGTTGGGGTTTGAGTGTCAGGCTGTTTTGCGTTCTTGCCTTAACAAATACGATTACTTCTG
Organism: Microcoleus sp. CAWBG58; assembly: GCF_020883045.1. Classification (NCBI taxonomy): domain Bacteria; kingdom Bacillati; phylum Cyanobacteriota; class Cyanophyceae; order Oscillatoriales; family Microcoleaceae; genus Microcoleus; species Microcoleus sp. CAWBG58. The sequence goes on from NZ_JAHRFA010000007.1 coordinate 47,864, forward strand.
TTATTTGGAAGATGATTTAGTTCTCCACGATCCGTGGTTTTTTAGTAAATTAAATTGGTTTACGCATCATGGTGGACATGGAAATTTGTTGCAACCCAATCGCTATGAAGTATCGCCTCAAGGGGCTGTTTTTAAAGCATATATTGATGGTGATTTAGTGGCCGGAGCTACTGCTAAATTTCAAAATGTGGAGGAGCAGCCGCAGTTAGTAGGGAAAATTATGGAACAGCCAATCTCTTTTGAGCGGACTTTGAATCCTCATTCCGGTTGCTATTTTTTGAATGCGGAACAGATGGCTCACTGGGCTAAGCAGTCTCATTTTTTGGACAGAGATACTAGCTTTGTTGGCCCGCTGGAAAGTGCGGCAACTTTGGGAATTATGCGGACTTTTAGAGTTTATAAGTCAACTCCTGCTTATGCTAATTTTTTGGAAATTCAACATTTTGGAGTGAGTTTTCTGAAGTTGATTGGTAATAAGGTGCGGATTTCGGAGGAAGCATAATATGAGGTTCGTAGTGAGGACTTCAGTCCGCATTATGGAAGGAC
>NZ_JAHRFA010000007.1:48509-145020 GCF_020883045.1 Microcoleus sp. CAWBG58
TAAAGTCCTCACTACTAACCAATTATGGAAGGACTAAAGTCCTCACTACTAACCAATTATGGAAGGACTAAAGTCCTCACTACTAACCAATTATGGAAGGACTAAAGTCCTCACTACTAACCAATTATGGAAGGACTAAAGTCCTCACTACTAACCAATTAGGAATTCAAATTATCGCCGATTTTAACTGTACCGCTGTTGATGATTTTGGCTAAAACTCCTGTTTGTGCGTGACCGAATTCTTTTTGTAGTAAACTCAGTAGGGCTATATCTCGATCGCCCGTTTGTGGATTTACTTCTACGTTGACACAGCGACCAATTCGTGCAGTAACTTCGATCCGTGCCGCACCTAATTGAAACTTTTTTCCGATCAACTCAAATTCCGACCAAGCTGAAATGCCATCTAGCACAACGTTTGGGCGAAATCTGCCCACATCTATATTTTGCTGGGCGACTTCGGTTAATCGATCGAGTGTAGCTTGACTGAGGAGAGAAATATGTACCGGTTCTCGATCGGGATAACGAGTTTCGCCACTACTGTTACCGATTAACCGCAAAGGTACAAGCTGCGGGTGTCTCGCTTCTTTTGTTGGTTGAATCGCCGCCAGATAGTCGGTAAAAAAAGTGCTGATGCGATCGCGCCCCGCTGCTGTGTTCGTTTCTGCCGATAATACTGCAACTCCTTGACGCTTGACTGTTAAAACAGCCGTTTCCGGTTGATAATGGCATTCCAAAGCTGCTAGCAGAGGCCAATCGTTTTGAACCGCCAAATATTTTTTGCTAATCCAAGACGCGCTATCGGCGGGCATCTTTGCACCTTCAAGATAATCTGTAAATAGCAGTGCAAAAGCGCGATCGCCCTTAATACCGTGTCCTTTCGTTAAAGCAAACTCCGACATTGCTTGCGGTGTTAGTCCTTTAATTGGATAAGTAAATAACTGTTTGACTGTTGCTACTATCATAAAAATCTCGGAAATTGCTACAATTTTAACTTGAGATCTTCTTCCACCTTTATTAAGGTTATGCAGGCTAGTTTGATTGTCATGCTTAAGGTATGTAGTTGCGCTTCAGCGCTCTTTATAATATTAGGAAAGAGGGCTAAAGTCCAACAACGTACCTATTTCTCTTTAGTCAAGGTATGTAGTTGCGCTTCAGCGCTCTTTCCTAATATTATGAAAGAGGGCTAAAGCCCAACTACGTACCTGTTTCCATGATAACAATAAAACCACCGCAGACATTAATTTAACTCAACCTAAAAACCAATTAAGCTAGCAATTCATAGCGGCGAATATCTGGAGGTGCAACTGCTAAACCGTCTAATTTCTTCACGGCGGCTTGAATGTGAGTTGAAGCGAGATGCTGTTCGAGCAAAGCTGCACTTTCCCACTCTTCAACGAAGGTAAAATCTGTAGGATCAACTTTATTTTGGAGAAGTTCGTATTTGATGCAGCCTTCTTCTTGCCGAGTTGGCTCCATAATGCTCAGCAGTAGAGATTTAAGTTCTGCTACTTTGTCGGGAAAGGCTACGAGGCGTGCGACTACTCGCAAGTTTGGTGTGGACATAGGAGAAAAAATCAACAGATATGGCGATCGAATTTACCGAATATTTATCGGGCAAACTCTATTAAACACGATTTTATATCATGTCTGCGGTGACCACAACAATTAAATAGGTTCGTAGTGAGGACTTCAGTCCTCATCCAAGAAAGGACTGAAGTCCTCACTACAAACCTTTTTTCTTGGTGTATTCTACCTTCTTCCCTCTACCTTCTTCCCTCTACCTTCTTCCCTCTACCTTCTTCCTTCTACCTTCTTCTCAATCTTTGGGATAAAATCGCTTGTTGTCTGTAGAATATTCCCAGGCGATCGCCTCCGGGTCTTTTTCGCTACTCCACTGAGCAAACTCTGGCTTAACTTTCCATTTGCCGATCGTACTTGCATGAACCTTGAACCTGCGGGAAAGTTCCGTTTGGGTAAAAGAGATTTTGGGCTTTTGAGGAGTCTTGGTTTGAGCAATCGGAAATAAATTTGGTTTTTTATCTTGTGCTTTTTCCCGATTTGTGGGAGGCTCTTGAACAGCTACTGTTGCATTAGGTATTTCGCTTTGAGTGACAGTTGGAGCTATTTGAAAATAATACAAAATTCCGCCTTCTTCGGTTACTTGAAAATCGGCGGCAAACTCAAGAGCCCGTTCGTCGAGATATTCTTGAACCTTGTCTCCGGGGAGTTTCGCATTCATCGCCAAATCCAAGGCCGTAACTCGCCCTTGATTTTCCTTGATCAACCTGTAGAAAACCGAGTCTAAATGAGCGAGTCTGTGTTTTTGCTGCTGCTGGTAAAGCTTGTAAGCCCAAGCAATGCCCGCTGTGGTGGCGATCGCCCAAAACATCGTTCCCGACTCGAAACTGGCAACCGCCGTCAAGCAAATAGGCAAAAGCAGGGTAAGATATCCCCAAATGCTGCCCTTCTGTTGGTTATTGCTGTTTTTGACCATAGTTCCTAAACGGCTACGTAGTTTAGTTTAGCAGAGCGTGTCTGAAAGCCGCAGGAGTGTTTTGACACTGGATATCTCGATCGCCCTTGCCAAAAAACGGATACCGTCCAACGTACTCCTGTCAAGCGATCGCTTCCAATTTTACAGCCCAGTTCAAGCCCCCAGATTCAGATCGAGGAGTAAATCTCAAATCTAAAAATGGAAAATCGACTGAAACACTCTACTACAACATCCTATAATTTACTTTTTGCAACCGAGGATTCATGTACTTTTTTCGCAAACAGATTGCCATCCTGTTCGTAGTTTTTGCTTGCTGTACGCTGACGATTAGTTGCAGCGGCGATAACCGAACTGTCCAGTGTACCAAACTTATTGCAATTGTCACCAAAGGCAGCGCTCTCATCAATTTTAAGAACGGCACCTACGATGCTGCAACGAGCAAGAACTTAGCTAAAGATTTGAACCAGACAGCTAAAGAAATTGAAGCTTTGCGAATCACAGATGCAACCCTCAAAGAAATTCAGGGGCCGTCGGTTAAATATTTCCGGGACATGGGTCAAGGACTCGGCGATATAGGTAAAGCTCTTGAGGCAGGAAATCGGGCTTCTACAAGTATAGAAGGTCGAGAGCAAATCAAAACAGCTCAAGCAGATATTATCCAAGCCGGACAGCGGGCAAATCAAGCAGCCAAAAGTCAAGATGTTTTGACTGCCAAACTGATTAATTATTGTAAGAGCGATCGCTAATTCAACAGTTGACAGTTGACAGTTGACAGTTGACAGTTGTAGAGCGACCTCTACCTATAAGTCAGAGGATTGAAACAGTGAATAATTTTGTTTTATTTCCCCCTCGAAGGAGGAGGCTTTAAACAGTTGACAGTTGACAGTTGACAGTTGACCATGGGAAAGCGATCTCTACCTAAAAGTCAGAGTATTGGAGTAATGAATAGTCCGATCGTAATTTCTACGCCCAAGGGAGAGGCTTTCAATCAATTCTTTCTGGTAAACCCATTCTTCTTGGTAAGTAATTACAAAAACAAGCAGAACATCAATTAGACTACCCAGCAAGATGTTATTGTTTTTGGCGATCGCCTAGATCACAACCAATCACCAATGACAAAATTCAATGATGAATTTCTAGATTCAAAATATAGGAACCGAGTTGTACTTTTTCCGACCACAACTCATATTCTAACCGCAGGTGTTCCGGTTCCGGCTTGCCTGTCAGGGTCAAGTTGCGGGTGAAGTTTCGGAGGCGCAACTGTTCGGGAGTCGCCAGCGATTCGCCCTGAAGCCAATAACGGCTCAAGCCGTACATTCCGCGTTCCCAGCAGTGGCGGTAACTGTACTTGCCGTTTCCTTGCATCGTCATAATCACTCGATAGGGCGAAACTTCCAGCCACAGCAACCGGGGTTTTGTAGTTGTGGGCAATATAGCGACTTGCTCGGCAGAGTCGTCGGATTCGTCGGCAACTTGGCGATCGAGTATTGCTGGTTCGTGCAACAACAAGTGAAAGCGATCGCGGTCTTTTTGATACAGGGTACCAGCGGTTTCAACAACTGACCACAAAGGTAAATCTGTGGATACCAGCGATAAACTTACGGGCTTGCGATGGTGCGTCAGCATAAATAAAAGTGTACGAGTTATTGTGGTTCGGGCAGTTTGAGATTTGAGATTTTAGAGTTTTGATTTTAGATTCTAGATTTTCTCGGCTCCAAATTCCGGAACTTTTGATTAAAAAACATACAAAATCTACAACTCGCAGTCAGAAACATAAATTTTTTCAGTCCAAAGTCAATTATCCGATCGATAACTCAGAGCTGAACCTGAAATCTCAGCAGATATACGGACTGTAATTGTGAAATTAAGGTAAAATCCATGCAGTGGTATCTCCTCTCCCCTGTAGCCCATCGCAGTTTTAGCAAATAATGGAACTGTATCCACCTGCTCCCAACCCTTATGCAGTCTGTCATTCCCCAATCTAAAATTTAAAATCTAAAATCTAAAATGGTATGACTTAGGACTGGGAAAAGGTTAGGATAGCTAACGCCGTCCCATCCTAGTCTATCTCATGCAAGCTGCCATTATAACTACTTCGCCCCAGAGCGAAAGTCAAACTTTAAGCATTCAAAAACCTGCCTCGGGCTTGTCGCTGGGAGGCAGGATTCGAGTTCCGGGCGATAAGTCGATTTCTCACCGCGCTTTGATGTTGGGTGCGATCGCCCGCGGTGAAACGACAATTGAGGGACTGCTGCTAGGAGAAGACCCCCGCAGCACTGCTAAATGTTTCTCCCTTCTGGGAGCATCGGTTTCGGAACTCAACGAGGAACGGGTGACTGTCCGGGGCGTTGGAATTGGTGAGTTACAGGAGCCTCTGGAAGTCTTGGACGCGGGTAATTCCGGCACGACGATGCGGTTGATGTTGGGAATTTTAGCCTCTCATCCGGGGCATTTTTATGCGGTAACGGGTGACAGTTCTTTGCGATCGCGCCCCATGTCGCGCGTCATTAAGCCGCTGCAACAAATGGGCGCGCAAATTTGGGGTAGAAAGAGCAATTCTTTAGCTCCTTTAGGGATACTCGGACAGCAGTTAAAAGGGATTCACTACCATTCTCCGATCGCCTCAGCTCAAGTTAAATCCTGCATTTTGCTAGCCGGTTTGATGGCCCATGGAGATACTACAGTCACAGAACCCTCTCTTTCGCGGGATCACAGCGAGCGGATGCTGCGGGCGTTTGGAGCTAAATTAACCGTCGATCCAGAAACTTGTAGCGTGACAGTCAGTGGCGGAGCGCAACTGCAAGGACAGAATGTAATTGTACCGGGAGATATTAGTTCGGCGGCCTTTTGGCTAGTTGCTGGGGCGATCGTCCCAGGTTCCGAACTCGTAGTCGAAAACGTCGGCGTCAACCCAACTCGTACAGGTATTTTGGAAGCTTTGGAGATGATGGGCGCCGACATTGAACTGCAAAATCAGCGAGATGCTGCGGGGGAACCGGTAGCAGATATCTTGGTTCGCTTTTCCCCACAGTTGCGGGGATGCACCATTGCTGGCGACTTAATTCCCCGACTGATTGACGAAATCCCGATTTTGGCAGTAGCCTCCGCCTTTGCGTCGGGTACTACCATCATTCGAGATGCGGCCGAGTTGCGAGTCAAAGAGAGCGATCGGCTGGCCGTGACTGCTGCGGAACTCAACCGCATGGGAGCCAAAATTACCGAGTTACCAGACGGTTTGGAAATTACCGGGGGAACTCCGTTAACTGGCGCGGATGTTGACAGCTACACCGATCACAGAATAGCGATGAGTTTGGCGATCGCAGCCCTCAGCGCCACAGGCGTTACTAACATTCACCGGGCCGAAGCCGCTGCCATTTCCTACCCCGACTTTACCGCCACTTTGCAACAAGTTTGCCATCCAAATTGAGAGGGGGAGAGGGGAAGATTTGGAAAATATTCCCGGGAGTATGTCATTTTTTCAAAAAACATTTTTTTTACAGTGCTGTCCCCGCTCGCGAGCTGATATAGACCGCGAGCGGGGAAGCTCGCACTACATATCAAATGCAAAACTGAGATGCTCTCTATATTCCCTCTTTCTTCTGTCAACCCTTGTCTAAGCGAGCTGTCAACTGTCAACTGTCAACTGTCAACTGTCTAATTAAGAATCTCGACCGACAACTTGTTCTTTTAAAGAATCAATTTCCGTTAACAACTCTTTGCGGCTAGTAGCATTGAGCAAATAGCGGTAGACAAACCAACCCGTATATCCGATACCAATCAACTCAAAAAAGGGAGCTACCAAAGGGACATCATTAAGAGCATCTAAAACTCCCAGCGTTACCTTAATACTAATAGCGCCTGCCAGGATTAAACCAATAGTTACCAGAGGTTTTTGATATTCAACAAAAAAGGTTGAGAGATAAGCTGGAAGCTCGGACAAAATTGTGAGAATTCGATCTTTAATATCTTGGGACTGGCTCTCTGATGTTTCTGAGGTTGTCATTGTAGTGATGACCCCCGGCTGTTCATTCACTAGGTCTACAGTCACAACTTCAGTGATGGTTTGCGTGTCGTCAGAAAAGTTAGCTTGGTTCATGGGATAGTTCCTCCGTTGTCAAGTAAAATTGCACGCTTTGAGTTACTGCCAGTATGATTATCCGGCAATTAGCACAGCATTAATGCTACTGGGGCTAATTGATGAGATTAAGGCAGAGCTTCACCAATTGCAAGCAAAAATAACGATATGTGTTGATTCTAAACAATTGCCACTGTTGACAAATCGCTCTTTTGGCTCATTTTTTGACTTCCCTGAGGTCGATTTGATTGGCACAAGTGCGTCCTTGTTCAAAATCGGTGATATTGCCGATCGTGGTTTCAGCGATATTTTGCAACGCTTCCTCGGTGAAAAAAGCTTGATGTCCGGTAATCAGGACGTTGGGAAAAGTCAGCAAGCGCTGAAATACGTCGTCTTGAATCACCTGATTTGACAAATCCTCAAAAAACAGATCCGTCTCTTGTTCATACACATCTAAGCCGAGGTAGCCAATTCTACCAGACTTCAGTCCTTTGGTAACAGCTTTAGTGTCGATCAACTGACCGCGACTGGTATTGATCAACATCATCCCCGGTTTCATTTGCCCGATCGCCTCTGCACCGATTAAATGATAAGTTTCTGGTATCAGCGGACAGTGGAGGCTGACAATATCAGAGTTGGCGAACAGTTGGGCCAGCGCCACGTATTCCATCCCCAAGGCTAAGCAATCAGTGTTTGGGGAAACATCGTATCCCAGCAAGCGACAGCCGAATCCGTGCAGAATTTTGGCAGTTAGCGCCCCTATTTTGCCAGTTCCGACGATTCCCACCGTTTTACCGTGGAGGTCAAAACCCAACAAGCCGTCTAGGGCAAAATTCCCTTCGCGGACTCGGTTGTAGGCGCGGTGGATTTTGCGGTTGAGGGACAAAATCATTGCGACTGCGTGTTCGGCGACGGCGTAGGGAGAATAAGCGGGAACTCGGAGAAGAGTTAAGCCTAAATCGCGGGCTGCTGCTAAATCGACGTGATTGAATCCGGCCGATCGCAAAGCCAACAACCGAACGCCATTTTGGGCGATCGCCCGGAGCGTTTTTGCGTCCAAAGAGTCGTTAACGAAGGCGCAGACTGCCGGAAATCCAGCAGTCAGAACGCTAGTTTCCAAGTTCAGGCGCGGTTCAAAAAACACCAACTCGTGTTTGTCGGCGTTGGCTGCTGTCAGAAAAGTGCGATCGTAGGATTTGGTGCTGAATACGGCTACCTTCATGATTTTTGCCTGCAAATCCAGTAATAGTTGGCGATTCCTTCCAGATTAACTCTCTTTCCTTACCACCACCCCATTCCCTCAAAAAACTTGGCTTCCCTGAGAAATATAGCGTTTGGCGACTATAGCATTTCTGAAGCAACCCGATTTTTAGCCCGATCGCAAATCCTGGTGACGTTAGAAAAAAAACTGCTTAAACTATAGTAAAGCACGAGCCTTCACTTACTAAGTTTTTAGGATAACTCAGATGCGAAAACAACTCAAAACAATAATTTATGAAATCTTAGAATTCTCAGAAAACAAGAATTTCTACAGTTTACTAGATGACATTTTTATCACCTGTTTGATTTTGATAAATGTCGCAGCTTTTATTGCTTCTACTTCGCCTCACTTGTCGCAGGAGTACAAAGTATTTTTGGAAAATATCGAAATTGTTTCATCCTTAGTGTTTACAATAGAATATGCTTTGAGGTTGTGGGTGTGTACCGTCGATCGCAGATACAGCCACCCACTTTGGGGAAGATTTAGATACAGTCTGACACCGCTAAGCATAATCGATTTAATCTCAATTTTGCCATTTTACGCCTTGCTATTGTTTCCGAATTTAAGCTTCGTTAATTTAATTCGACTCCTCCGTTTGTTGCGCTTGCTAAAAATGAGCCGTTATTCAGAGTCTGTAAGAACTCTAGGAGCAGTATTGTATGCAAAAAAAGAGGAGTTAATCGCCACTGCATTTGCCGTTTTCATTCTGTTAATATTTGCATCTAGCGTCATGTATTTTGTTGAATACGAAGCGCATCCAAAAGCTTTTGGAAGTATCCTCGATTCAATGTGGTGGGGAGTTGTGACATTGACAACTGTCGGCTACGGCGATATTTATCCTATCACTCCTTTAGGTAAATTGTTAGGAGCAATGTTAGCATTTTTAGGTATAGGAATTTTTGCACTGCCGGCTGGGATAATTGCTTCGGGTTTTTCCGAGGAAGTGCAAAGGAGAAAACAAGAAAAAATTGGGGCAAATTTAGACCAATCTGCTAATTGTCAATCGGTACAAATGCTCGGGGAAGTCGAGATTGGTTTTGAACAACAGCAAAGGGCGATCGCGCTTTACGTCGAAAGTTCCGCCGACTTAATGCAAATGTGCATCAACTCAGCGAAACAGAAGCTAGGAAGTCATATTGAGAATGAAGAAGTTCTTCGGGATTTAGCTATTCATCTGTACAACGAAACTGTTCGCAAATTCCAGCTTTAATCGAAGCTAAATATTATCTATCGATTACAGGTTCGTAGTGAGGACTTTAGTCCGCATTCCTGAAGGACTGAAGTCCTCACTACGAACCAATGACTAATTACCAATCTGGCGGTAAATTGTAATATTCAAGAGTCGATCTATCTTTGAGCAATTCTTGAGTTTGTTCATCCACCCGAATCTGACCATCAGCCAAGATTAACGCCCTTTGAGTCGTTTTCCCAATCCAGTTCAAATCGTGGGAAGCGATCAAAATTACCTCGATCGGCAATTGCGACAAAACCTTAGCCAAATGCCTACGCCACGATGGATCTAGTCCATTTGTTGGCTCGTCTAAAATTAAAATTGCCGGCTCTAATGCTAAAATAGCCGCTAATGCTGCTAACCTTCTTTGACCCCCAGAAAGCTCGTGGGCCGAACGGTTAGCAAATTCTACCAAACGGAATTCGTCTAATAAGCTTAAAGCCCGATCGCGCGCCATCTCCAAAGATACCCCATAATTGCGCGGCCCGAACATCACATCCTCTAAAATAGTTGGCATAAATAGCTGATCGTTAGCATCTTGAAAGCAAAACCCAATCTGCCTCCGCGCTTCCGATAAAGTTGCCTGTTCTAGCTTAATTCCCTGCACTATAACCTCGCCAGATTGAGGCATTTTCAAGCCGATTAAATTTTCCAGTAAAGTGCTTTTGCCAGCACCTGTTAAACCAAGTAGAGCAACTCTTTCTCCCGGTTGTAAGGTGAAGGAAATTCCTTGCAATACAGGTTTTTGCTGCGGATATCCGAATACTAAGTCTTGCACTTCGATTGTTGGCGTCATTTTGAGATTAGTCAATTTTTGTTTACCTCGATTTTGGGATTAAGAGTTTTTAACCGCAGAGGGCGCAGAGAGCGCAGAGAGAGGAATTGAGAAGGTAAAAGGTAAAAAGTTAAAATATAGATGCACGAATTAATCAATTCCCAATGCCCTATGCCCAATTCCCATAAGAAGCTATTGTTAATCCGACTGCGGTTAAAATCGTGACTGTGAGCCAGAATCGCTCTTTTGATGTTGATTTTGACTCGGTGGGTAAAGTTCCTTTGTAGCCGCGAATTAGCATGGCTGCGTGGACTCTCTCGGCGCGATCGAGACTTCGCAAATAAAGAGCTCCTATCATTGAAGCACTGGCGTATCTCAGCCATCCTACGCTACCCGACAAACCTCGCAGTTGAGCGGATCGTTTCATCCGGTTGACTTCTGCGAGCAATATTTCTAAGTATTGTCCAGCTAAAAGCACAATCTCTTGTAAGCCTGCTGGTAGGGGCAATCCTTTCAGGGCAATTCCGAAACTGTGGGGCGGCAAAGTTAGCAGAAAACTGTTCATAATTAGCAGGCAAATGAGGGAACGCAGCAACAGAAAACTCGCTCGTTCCCAACCTTGGGGTAGCACTAATAAGGAGAGGAAAATTAATTCTGCTCCTAATAGTTGCAGCAGGGTTCGCAGCGGTGCTTTCAGCCAAAGTGACCAAAAAAGTGCGATCGCCCCATAGATGCCCAGCCACAGCCAAGCACCCATTTTCATAAAACCAATCCCAATCACAATTGTGAGAGACAGTCGCAATCGAAAAGGTATTGATAATTTAAGCATCTTTAGATTTCACCAACTGAGCAATCCCAAAAGCCGTACCGAAACAAATAGCAGAGCCTAAAACTCCAGCAATGCTAGTACCTATTGGTTGTTCTTCTAATCCTTTAACACCGTAACCAGCTAGAGGAGTTGGAATCTCAATCGCCACAGCTTCTTTATCTTTAAAACCGTATTGTTCTGCTACCGCTTCTAACCCATCAGGCCAACTTGAAGCAAACAGCGAAAGCACACCACTAATTAATAAAACTCCAATTACTGGCACTAGCCATTTCTGTAATTGTGGCTGTTCTCCTGGTAACAAATCCGGCCGTACTTTCACGAGATAAGTTAAAACGCCGCCTGTAATTAGCCCTTCACCAATGCCAATTAAAATATGTATGCCTACCATTGCTGGCAATGCGATATTCAGCGGTACTGTACCAGAAATTGCCAATTCAATAGCCACACAAATCGAAGCGGACACAACACTGAGGGCGGCCGCAATCCCCGCAGCTAGCGGCAAGCGATTTCTGGAACCTCCCAATAGTTGCTGCAATGGCTGCAACAGCCACCAACCCACCCAAATTCCGACTAGCCCCATATTAAAAATATTCGCTCCCAGTGCGGTGATGCCCCCGTCGGCAAACAAGACGCTTTGAATTATAAAAACCGTACTCATCGCCAGAGTTGCCGCCCAAGGGCTACCCAAAACCACGGAAGCTAGCGCGCCTCCCAACAAGTGCCCGCTGGTGCCACCTGCTACAGGAAAGTTAATCATCTGGGCCGCAAACACAAAAGCCGTGGTTAAACCCATGACAGGAGCTTGTCGCAACCCAAGACTGGCGCGGGTTCGATTTAGGGCAACTGCAATAACTGCTGCGCTTGCTATGCCCGTGGCAATTGCTACGGGCGGTGAAAGAAAACCATCAGGTATGTGCATCGATATCTCCAAAACATGAGAACTCCCAACCTTTTAGTCAACTCTTTTTTACAAAACTTTACAATCCCCTCTGGGGGGATTTTTGCCGATTTTGGTTTCAGAAGCCACGTATTATCGGCTTTTTGATAACTATTATCAATAATTCGCGATCGACCAGGCAGTAAAATTCATGAACAGTAAGGCTTTTATGCAAATATTAAAATAAAATTAACAAAAGACTGAAAGTCAATAATTAGTTTTATTATCTGTTTTTGAGAATAACTTGCATTACTAGCTTTTTAAAAGAAGCAGCAAAAATGCTCATTAGCTAGTAAAACTAAAAGTTTTGGGTGCTCTAAAAACTAAAAAGCCGGATTCTATTGCTAGTTAATGTCGTTTTAGCAGTATTTTAAGGCGATCGATCGCGTGAATGTGCGATCGGTCTTTTCCGTGCGGCTTAATTCTCAATAACATCAAAAAACTGATGCAATTATTCTCAAATAAGTTCCTGAACAATCCAAACTCAAGGAGGCCCAGCAGTGGTACAACAATCAACACCAGATTCAACTACCGATTTAATTCCATCTGAATTTCCCAGACAATTAGATATCGCTCAAGTTTCCGTCTATGGGCTGAGTATTTTATCCGCTGGTTTATTTCTGTTTATGCCCTTCGTTAACGTACTCCATCCCAGCCCTTGGCAACGGTGGATGGGAACCATTCATGGCATGGGTTCAATGTTGGCATTAGTAGTCATGGCTTATACCGGACACTTAGCATTTCCCTTGCTACGAGGAGTCGGTAAAATTTTGCCGCAAATGCGTACATTAGCCTTTTGGTCAACTCTTTTGAGTTTTTTAGCCATTGCTACTGGCAACTTATCATATATGCGCTATCGAGCAGGCGCAGATTTTGGTGGAGCTCGCGCTTGGCTGAAATCAAACTCACCTTTAGTCCAGTATGTTTTGATGGAATACCACGAATTTACCGTGCTATTTACCTTGCCATTAGCAGCAGCTTGCACCTGGATTTTGTGGTACTACGGCGACTCAATTTTAGAGAAAAAGAACCGCCCAGTTTTAACAGCTACTTGTGTAGCTTTGATGGGAATCATGTTTTTTGCAATGGGTGGCATGGTGAGCGGACTTGGTGTTGCCAAAATTCGCGCTCTCTAGTTAGTTTTTAGCTTGACTAATGACTAACAACTAATAACTAATAACTCAATCTAGGAAATACTCAAATGACTCGACAGCTATCCCGCGACAAATCAGCGGCAAATGAACCTATTTACGGCAAAATCTGGAGCAATCTCAAAGAATTTCCACAAGGATTAGCTGAGGGAGCAGCAACTCCGCCGAGTAATTCTGGCCCGGCTGCTGCTGCATTAATTAGTGCTGGCATTGGTTGTTTCACAATGATGGTGAGTCACCACTTAGGGGACACATCCAAAGAGATAAACGAAATGCTTTGGAATCTCGGCACTTGGATTCCCGGAAGCAAAACTGGCAATGAAATGTGGGGAAATATCGGCAGTTACACGGGCAAGGAAACTATGTTGCTTATCGGTTGGCTGATCAGTTGGCCAATCCTGTATGCAATTTGGAAGCATAAAAGTGTTAAAAGTCGGACCATATTTTTCTGGACATCTGCTTTGCTAGTGGCTGCCACAGCTATGTCTTGGCATCCTTTGTTCCCCTATTTGCCGTTAATTTAAGTAATACGAGGTTTGATGATGGAAACACAAAATAAGCCACTTCCGGCGAGGGAGATGCACAAATTCGTTTGGGGTTGTGTAGGAGTTTTTACTCTTGGATGCGTGACTTATCCCATTGCTATGTGGCGCGTCACTCAAATGGAAAAGTTTCGTGGTATTTATGTCAAGTCTTTGACAATTGAGGGCAAAGAACCCGCGAAGAAGGTGGCAGATGCTAGCATTGTTGCTAAGGTAGCGGAACCAGCTATTGCCAGTAGCCCAGCACCTTCGGCTTTAGTGGTTGATAGTACAAAAAAACTGCCTGAAAAGTCTCCTGAAATTGTGCCTGTTGCGAATAAGTCTCCTGAAACGGCTATTGCAAGTAGCCCTACAGATAAGACTGTCCAAGCTTTACCTGTGTCAGCGGGTAAGCAGGATGTTCAGGCGGTTGAGGTCACTAATCAGACAGCGGAAATTACCGATCGCACCAAACTAGATGAGTTAGCTCTAAAAGTGTACGATCGCATAAATCAAACGTGGCAAGGTACTCCCACATTTACTCAAAATCTAGTCTATCGAGTCAGTGCAAGTCAAGACGGGGCGATCGGCAACTTCGAGCCCCTCAACCAACCAGCCAAGGATTACACCCAAGAAACCCCCCTGCCAAATCTGCTCAAATCTGCCCAAACTACCAGCAGCAGTGCAATACCCGTAGCTAAATTGACAGTAGTATTTGCACCTACTGGAACCTTAGAAGTTAACCCCTAACTCAGATACAACATCCGTCTCGTAAGGTGCATAATTTGCACCTTACTTTTGCTTGTTAACTAAAATGTGATATTATAAACACCACCCTGTTAAGCATTCTACCTCTCAGACAACAAATGAAAGAACTTGACGAGAAAAAAACCCAAGAACTGCTATGCACCATCATGGAATGGGAACTAGCAGGAGTAGTGCGCTACACCCACTATGCACTCATGGTGACAGGGCCAAACCGAATTCCCATCGTGCAGTTTTTTCAAGCACAAGCAACCGAATCCCTACTCCACGCCCAACAAGCCGGAGAAATTTTAACAGGTTTAGACGGACATCCCAGCCAAAAAATTGCCCCCATCGAAGAAACATACAAACACTCCATCAAAGACTTGTTGGAAGAAAGTTTAAATCACGAGAAAAAAGCGCTCAAAAAGTATAAATCCTTACTTGAAGTCGTCACAGACTCCAGCGTTTATCTCGAAGAATACGCCCGCACCCTAATTGGACAAGAAGAATTGCACCAAGTGGAACTAAAAAAAATGCTGCGGGATTATAGTTGATTTAGTCATTAGTCATTAGTCATTAGTCATTAGTCATTAAGGGTAGGGTGCGTGGCTACCTTGAATCCCTTAAAAAAATAGATGATCTCGGAGCGACGCACCTTGCTATTGTTCAATACCCCGGACTGTTTTTTGAGCAGCGACCCAAAGCCTCATTCTACCGTTAATATTTCACAGAGGCTGGAGCCCAGAACCCCCATTCTACCCTTGGTCATTGAAAACTGTCCGGACTATTGATTGTTAGTTGTTATTGATTGCGATAGATAGCAGCTTCTGAATAACCTATGACTATTTGACTAATCACCAATAACCCTTCGACTCCGCTCACGGTACTGCAAATAACTAATAACCAATAACTAATAACCAATAACTAATAACCAATAACTAATAACCAATAACCAATAACCATATAATGAACTTTACTGAAGCCATCCCAACCTTTGTAATTACTCTCCGTGAAGGCGTAGAAGCCGCCTTAGTCGTCGGAATTGTCCTAGCTTGCTTGAAAAAAGCCGACCAAACTCACCTCAATTCTTGGGTTTATGCAGGTATCGCAGCAGGCATTGCTGCTAGCGGTTTTGTCGGTGTTTTATTCAATGGATTGCTCGCAGCACTATCAACATCAAATCAGCCTTATGCACCCGTAATTAAACAGCTATTAGAAGGCGTATTGGGAATTTTTGCGATCGCCATGCTAAGCTGGATGCTAATTTGGATGACTCAGCAAGCCCGCTTTCTCAAAGCTGAAGTCGAAGGCGCCGTCACCGCCGCTTTAAAAGAAAATACTAATGCCGGTTGGGGCGTATTCGGATTAATATTTATCGCCGTACTTCGCGAAGGTTTTGAAACAGTTATATTTATCAGCGCTCAATTTCAACAAGGTTTAACTCCAGCTTTAGGTGCTGTGGGCGGTTTGCTTGGGGCTGCAATCATTGGTTCCCTAATTTTTAAATGGGGTGTCAAAATAGATATCCGCCAGTTTTTCAAATTTATGGGAATCTTATTATTGCTAATCGTCGCCGGTTTAGCAGTCTCTGCACTCAAACATTTTGACGCCTCCGCTGCCATTTTGTCCCAGACGGATAGCCAGTATGCAGCAATTTGTGTTTTTTACGATCGCACTGCACAACTCCACTCTTGTATTTTAGGCCCGATGGTGTGGAATGCAGCCGGAGTTTTGCCCGATCGACAATTTCCGGGAGTGATTCTCAAAGCGCTCTTTGGATACCGCGATCGAATCTATCTTTTGCAAGCTGTTGGTTATACAATATTCTTACTAACAGTCGGCGGTCTTTACTTCCAAAAATTAACCCCTCAAGCGACTCTTCCTACAAAAAATACTCAGCCTGCTCCCCCTCAGTAGCCTTAGCCTTAACTACCAGTTTTTATCCTTTTCTTGGCTGCTCCAAGGCAATCGTAAAAAAATCCTCTCAAATTTTCCGGCTGGGGGATTGATTATTTGAATTATGTATGATACTATTTAATAATGGCAATATAGTTTATTTTTTTGATAAATACTTATATTTCTATTATTTAATAATACCGTCAATAGCGACAAAAAGCAAGTGGCAATCTTCAAAAAAAAGAAAATTTTTTCACTAAACCTAACAAAATTTTAAAAGTTAACAACGAGCGGTTAACAGATGTCTCAAAAACGGGGCCTAAGTGTTACAGCATTTAAGCCGTATATTTCAATGACCCGTTATCGAGTCGCCAAATCCTCTATCCGAATTCCACTCTCTGGGTCGATCGCCACAGACAACCTCTGACACCCGCAGCAGCTTACCCTTAGCGCCATTGCCTGAAGTCCCAGGCAAACCCAGAATAAACCGGAAACTGTTCTTGTCGGCAAAAAATCGACTCCCAGCAAGATTTTTGGCGAACAGTTTTCTGATATGCGCTCAAGAGGGCTTATAATTAGTACAAGAATATTTACAGAACCCTAAAAGTTCTTAATGAACCTTATAATCCTTAATGCAGCTTAAAATTAAAAAATTGCTCCTTAAAGTTACCTGGAACCCCCAGAAGGCTGTAGCCTCCGCCATCTGGTTAGCGGTGAGATAAATGATGATGCCTCGGATACTTGTTATTGATGATGACGCGGCGATCGCCGAACTCGTAGCCGTCAACCTAGAAATGGCTGGCTACGAAGTCACCCAGGCAGAAGACGGCATCAAAGGTCAGGCACTAGCAATACAAATGCTCCCCGACCTGATCATGCTAGACCTGATGCTGCCTAGAGTAGACGGATTCACAGTGTGTCAGCGATTGCGGCGTGACGATCGCACCGCCGACATACCCGTCTTGATGTTGACAGCCTTAAGTCAAACTCAAGATAAAGTAGAAGGCTTCAACTCCGGCGCCGACGATTACCTGACCAAACCCTTTGAACTAGAAGAAATGCTGGCACGAGTGCGAGCCTTGCTGAGGCGCACAGACCGCATCCCCCAAGCTGCCAAACACTCAGAAATCCTGAATTACGGCCCGCTAACTCTTGTCCCCGAAAGGTTTGAAGCTGTTTGGTACGTTAATACCGTCAAACTGACTCACCTAGAGTTCGAGTTGCTGCACTGCTTGCTCCAGCGCCACGGTCAGACAGTCTCTCCCAGCGAAATTCTCAAAGAAGTCTGGGGCTACGACCCCGACGACGACATCGAAACAATTCGCGTACACATAAGACATCTGAGAACCAAGATGGAACCAGATCCCCGCCATCCTCGGTACATCAAAACCGTATACGGCGCGGGTTATTGTCTGGAATTGCCGAGCAACGAGCAAGTCGCCGAGGAAAGCAAATCCTCTGCTTGAGCTAGCGCCCCAGATGCGACGAGCAATTAAAAATCTAGCTAAAAAAGCCTGAGAGCAAGTGTTCTCAGGCTTTTGATTTGAAAGGAAGAAAGTTCGGCAACGGATTCTGTAACGGATTTAACGGATGTTAGGAATAATGCAGAATCTGTATCGAGGGCTTTGTACCCTGGAGGTTTTTGGTCAATTGCAACACCTTAGTAAAATTCTTTATCAATAAATCTAGATATATTTCACGATCGCTAAATCCATACCAATCAGAAAAACTCTGGTTATCGATCCCTCCGACTCCATGAAACCCTTATAAAACAGTCTTTTCCGCAGCCTTGTTACATATCTAAACCAAAATTAATGAAAAACTTTATCAAAAAGACTTGACTCAGCCAGCAAAATTGTTGATTATCTATATCAATAAGCTCCACAAGCTTAAGACTCAATTGACACTGTTCTCAAGAGGTAACTCGCCGTGACAAGCATGGCCAAAAAATCCTTCCCAGCCGAAGGAGAAACCTTTCCCTGGTGGGCCGGCAACGCCCGCTTAATCAACCTTTCCGGTCGCTTGCTGGGCGCTCACGTCGCCCAAGCCGGCCTCATAGTCCTCTGGGCGGGAGCCTATAGCCTGTTTGAGCTTTCGCGATTCAACCCAGAATTACCCATGTACGAACAAGGCTTGATTCTGCTACCAAACCTAGCCAGACTCGGCTTAGGTGTCGGAGCCGGAGGCAAAATTGTCGATACTTATCCGTACTTTCAAATTGGTGTCGTACACCTCATCAGCTCAGCCTTTCTCGGCTTCGGCGGCATCTTCCACTCCCTCAAAGGGCCAGCCACCCTCGAAGAAAAAACTCCTTTCTTCGGCTACAGATGGGAAGACAAAGACAAAATGACCACCATCTTAGGCATCCACCTAGTTTTGTTAGGTATTGGAGCCTTCTTGTTGGTGGCCAAAGCAATGTATTTCGGTGGTTTGTATGATACCACGATCGGGCAAGTGCGCGTTATTTCGGAACCGACTTTCAACCCGACTGTGATTTTTGGCTACCTGTTCGGTGCAGGCGGCAAAAACTGGATTGCCTCCGTTAACAACCTCGAAGATGTTGTCGGCGGCCATATCTGGGTAGGAATTCTCTGCATAGTCGGCGGGTTGTGGCACATTCGCACCAAGCCTTTTGCCTGGACAGAAAACCTGTTCGTCTGGTCAGGAGAAGCTTATCTCTCTTACAGTCTCGGCGCTTTAGCTTTAATGGGCTTCATCGCCGCCTACTTTGTCTCAGCCAACACCCTGGTTTACCCAGTTGAATTCTTCGGCCCAGCTTTAAAAATTGGCATCCAGCAATATCCCTATTTCGACAGTGGAGAAGTTTTGACTTCTCGAACTTGGCTAGCAAATTCGCACTTCTGGTTAGCCTTCTTCTTTTTGCAAGGACATATTTGGCACGCTTTACGAGCAGCAGGATTTGACTTCCGCAAAGGCGAAGTCGCGAACCAAGTTGCAGCGAATGCGGCCAGTTAATCAGAATTTACGCGCGGGGGTCAAAAACCCGGTTTCTGCACCAACATTTCTCGAAAAAAGCGACGACTTTTGTGAGAAACCGGGTTTTTTGGGCAACTCCAATTCACCGAAATTAGAGGAAAGCGAAAATGCAAGCAATAGCTGAACCGAATTTAATCCCAGAACCGGAAAACTCCGAAAACGAGTATGGCTGGTGGGCTGGTAACGCCCGTTTCACAGAATTTTCAGGACGTATTTTAGGAGCTCACGTAGCTCACGCAGGTTTGATTGTACTCTGGGCAGGGGCAATGACCCTGTTTGAAATTTCCAATTTCAATCCGCAGCAGCCCATGTACGACCAAGGTTTAATCCTGCTGCCACATTTGGCAAGTTTGGGTTTAGGAGTAGGTAAAGGCGGTCAAATTGTTGATGTCTATCCCTATTTTGCGATCGGAGTTGTGCATTTAATTAGCTCCGCAGTTCTTGGTGCCGGCGGCCTTTACCACTCCTTGCTCGGCCCGAAAGTATTGCCACAAAACAACACTTTCTTTGGTTCCTTCGGCTACGACTGGGAAGACAAAGATAAGATGACCAGCATCATCGGCATTCACCTATTACTATTAGGTGCTGGTGCTTGGCTGCTAGTCGCAAAAGCTTTATTTTGGGGAGGTCTTTACGATCCCCACGTCGCGGATGTACGGATAATTAGCGAACCAACCCTCAATCCCGCCCGCATCTTTAGCTATCTCTTGCCCGTACACGGCCCGGAAGGAATGGCAGCAGTTGACAACTTAGAAGATGTTGTCGGCGGTCACATTTATGTTGGCTTGCTGTGCATCATTGGCGGTTTCTGGCATATCTTCACCAAGCCTTTTGCTTGGGCCCAGCGAGTCCTATTTTGGTCGGGAGAAGCTTACCTTTCTTACAGCCTAGGCGCTCTGGCTTACATGGGCTTTTTGGCAGCCTACTTTGTGACGGTAAATGACACAGTTTATCCAGAAGTTTTCTACGGCCCTGTGGGTTTGACAGGCCCCGAAGCCACAGTAGTTTCTTCGCGGACTTGGCTGGCAACAAGCCACTTTATCTTAGCGATTTTGGCGCTTTCCGGTCATATTTGGCACGCCCTGCGCGTTCGTACAAAAGCGGCGGGGTTTGATTTTCGATCGGGCGAATTTGTAACGGCAACTCCTGCTATGGTTCCAGTTGCAAGTGCAACGACAACCGTAAGTTTTTCTGACACGACTGTAACTTTTTTGCGGAATTTGCCGATTTACCGCAAGGGATTGTCTCCCATAGTTAGGGGATTAGAAGTTAGCTTGGCTCACGGCTATTTCCTGGTAGGAGCTTTTGCAGTATTGCTGCCTTTGCAAGAAAAAGGTTTAGCACCTCTGGCAGCATTGCTGGCAACACTGGCATTAGTCTTGATTTTAGCAATGGGCCTCTCGATTTACGAGAATCGGAACATCGAAGCAGGTAAAGTTCTTTACTGGCACAAAACCTCGGAAGATTGGAGTTTATTCCGGGGCGGTTTTTTGCTCGGAGGTACGAGCGGAGCTTTCCTTGCTTATTTGCTGCTAGACAATTTTGCTGGCATTGATGCAATTTTCCGAGGAGTTGTGAACTGAGTTCAAAATAGAATCTGAATCCAATTTAAGCAAGAAATTAGAACTTTGTTTCTTGCTTAAATTGGCTCATTTCTGGATTTGTATGTAGTGTTGAGAAAATCACCCTATGACTGTTTTTATTTGCTGTTTCTGTATCGGGACTGTGATGGTTCTGTTTTTGTGCAGTATTTCGGTAGCGCTGCGAGAAGGATTCCACCAAATTCGGCGACTGCATCAAATTCCGTGTTCGGATTGCGAGTTTTTTACTAATGACTACCGTCTCAAGTGTACCGTGCGGCCATCTGTTGCCTGTACTGAAGATGCCATCGGCTGTACTGACTTTGAACCGAAAACTTGTTTTGCCAATTCCTGTCAGCGACATTGCTCCAGACTTCACAAAGCTTATACAGAAATACCGACAACTAATTCTCCAATTACATCTGCCGAAATTCTTTCTTCCTAACATCCGTTAAATCCGTTACAGAATCCATTGCCGAACTTCCTGACATCCGTTAAATTCATTACAGAATCCGTTGCCGAACTTCTTCCTTCACAAATATGAATTTATACAGTCCTAACTCACTTAAACTCGAACTAAACCAGAGGGGTTGCCGCTTGACACCCCAGCGAGAAACTATTTTGAGCGTCTTTCAAAATCTGCGGCAAGGCAATCATTTGAGTGCCGAAGAGTTATATAAAACTTTACAGAATCAAGGAGAAGGAATTGGCTTATCTACTGTTTATAGAACACTGCATTTATTAGCCAGAATTGGAATTTTGCGCGAACTAGAATTAGCAGAAGGACACAAACACTACGAACTAAATTTGCCTGAATTGCACCACCACCATCACCTGGTTTGCATTCAGTGTCACAAGACTTTTGAGTTTAGCGATGAATCGATTTTAAAGATTGGTAAGAAACAAGTTGAAAAAGCTGGTGTAGAACTGCTAGACTGTCAATTAACTGTGCGTGCTGTTTGTTTGGAAGCCTTGCGGGAGGGATGGCCTTCTTTGTTGCCGAGCAATTGGTCCTGTCCGAGATATCATTCAGAACTTGAGGATAAGGTTAGTTAAGTTGGATGAAATAAACCACGGGAATTGGTTATTGGTCATTGATAATTGGTCATTGATAATTGATAATTTCTTGTTAGTTATACCGTTTTGAAAAAAATCAACAAAAGATTTGCTGGGTTTGTTTCGTCCACCTAATGTGCAAGGTGCGTCGCTATGAGATTATAGGTTAAATTTACGGATTGTTCGCAAGCGACACACCCTACGAATACTCATGACTACTGCCAACTGCCAACTCACTAATGACTTAAGTTGTACTCAAGCAACCTCTGAATCGAAACGTTGGTGTTCCATGCGGAATACGTTAGCGTACAAACTAGCAACAATCTGTTTGCCTTCCTGCGTCAACTGCAAATAACCGAGAGATTCGCTGATGTGAGGATAAATTCCACTCCAGTAAAACTTAGAGTAGCTTTGCAGCAAGTCGCCCGGATGTCGGTATCCCAAAACTTTAGTAGCACCGCTTTCTTCCAACTCGTAAAACAGCGCGCCAATTTTTTGTAAATATTGTGGGTTGCTGAGCTGACCTATCAAGTCAGCACCGCGAACTAAACTAGAATAATTACCTGCATCTTGGTCAATGTTGCCGTCAAGCACCGAGAAACGAGTTTGTTCTATGTTTTGCTTAATTATCTCAGCATTAATTAGCTTGTGGTTGCCGAAGCGCTCGTCAATGAATAGTTTTGCTCTGTCAACTCGGTAAGGAGATAAACTAGCCGCTGTTGCACCAGGAGCAAGTGCAATTCTCATGCCATCTTTTCCGGTAGCATACAATCCTGCTGATGCTTGGTCTTCTCGGCAAACTCCTTTGACATATCCGATATCTTGGCACAGCAAAGAAATGATGAAGTGCAGCCAATTTTCACAGGAGACTCCGCCCTTGCGAATGTGTTTTCCCCGCAAAATTTCTTGACCGACCAAGGTAATACAAATGGCGTGTTCTGTATTGTGATAAAGAGCGTCGCTGCTGGCAATGTTTTCTAACGCCATTGCCCCCACCCAGGCAATAATATCGGCATAGTCGGATTTGTAGCCTCCGTAAGTGCGGCTGTATCCGTTCTCTAGTTGTTTGATGAAAGCCTCGATCAGCAGTTCTGTAGAATTAAACATACCCTGTCCTTTTCCTTTAATATTGCCTGTCAAGTGTGATGAGTCTTATTTGAGTCTCTATATAATATAATTTATATATGATTTTATGGATGAGATTTTAACTCAAAACTCAAAACTAACTCACCTGCGTTGTTGGCGCTTGCCTTTGGAGGTAATATCAACACTCCAAACGCCACTTAGTCCATGACTAAAAGCCATCCCCGTCGGACTGCATAGAGCAGTCTGCTAACAATTTTTAGCTCGTCTGAACTTTTTAAAGTTTCAGAATTAATTTCGTATTGAATTTGGTGGAACACCGTCCGATCTATCTTACCGGATTTCCAAATATTCAAGTAAAGTTCGGAAATTGTACTTTCAGGAATATAAGTTTTGGTTTTCATCTGCGCTCAACTAAATGTATATTGCTTATTATCAGGTAATTTTATATAACTTTATGTGATGTCGATCTCTCTGAGGCTGTGATGCGATCGCACGGTAGAGTTGATGGGCGTCTCGGAAAAATGGTGGTTCGATATTTCGATCGCGATCGATTTTGCACCGCTGCTGTGACCCTCTTCAAAGTTGGGCTTCAATATATAATGCCACATATGTATTGGTACGACGGGCGATCGCCGCATCCCAACTTCCAGCAAACAAGCAAGAAAGTTCGCCCGCCGTGGAAATTTCTTGCCAAAAAAACTCGAGTCGTGTACTATATAGAGTCTGGTATCCTCACTTACCCATAATTATTTTCATTTATCCCGTCCCCCCACAGGGGAAGGGACTTTCAGTGCGGATGCCGCCAAATCACTATATTCAGCAAAAAGCTAGAAATGCCGTAACTCATGCCCACTATTCAGCAACTCATCCGTTCAGCACGGGAACAAACGCAGAAAAAAACCAAATCGCCAGCTCTCAAGAGTTGCCCCCAGCGCCGCGGAGTTTGCACCAGAGTGTACACGACCACCCCGAAAAAACCCAACTCGGCGCTGCGGAAAGTGGCTCGGGTACGGCTGACCTCTGGTTTTGAAGTGACAGCCTACATCCCCGGGATCGGTCACAACTTGCAAGAACACTCGGTAGTAATGATCCGGGGCGGTAGGGTAAAAGATTTACCCGGAGTTAGATACCACATCATTCGCGGTACATTAGACACCGCCGGAGTGAAAGACCGCAAGCAAGGTCGTTCCAAGTACGGGGCCAAGCGTCCTAAAGAGAAAAAATAACGCGGATTTCGCCCGATCGCCGGAGTTAAGAAGCAAAAATAAATCCGATCGTCGATCGAGATTTGAGCTAAAAACTCCCAATTCAATCAATCAAAATCAAAAATCCCAAATAGAACTATGTCTCGCCGCACAGTTATTCAAAAACGTCCAGTTCCGCCAGATCCAACCTACAACAGCCGGTTGGTAAGCATGATGGTGAGACGGATCATGCAGCACGGCAAAAAATCCGTGGCCTCCAGCATAGTCTACGACGCCCTCAAAACCATCCAGGAACGCACAGGAGCCGAACCGTTAGACTTGTTTGAAAAAGCAGTCAAAAACGCTACACCCCTGGTAGAAGTCAAAGCCCGCCGGGTAGGTGGCGCTACATACCAAGTGCCGATGGAAGTACGTTCCGATCGCGGAACTACCCTCGCCCTCCGTTGGCTGATCAGATTTGCCCGCGCCCGCACAGGCCGCTCGATGGCAGCTAAACTGGCTAACGAACTGATGGATGCAGCTAACGAAACCGGTAGTGCAATTCGCAAGCGCGAAGAAACACACCGTATGGCAGAAGCTAACAAGGCTTTTGCTCACTACCGTTACTAATTGCCAACTAGGGCATGGAGAAAAGGTCGATCGCGCAGCATAAAAGCATCGGGCGATCAATTAAAAAGTGTAAATTTTGAGTATTGAGATTGCTTCTCCAGGGACAATGCTGCCGGCCATTCGTGAAGCAAACTCAAAACTCCCAAAGTAAAAATTCACCCTGTCTCTGAATCCTCCATGTCGCATCCTTAATATTTTTGTAAACAAATGTTGCAAACAATATTAAAATGTAACAATAAGCTCAATAAACTTATGTTGTAAGTCGATTGGGAGTGCAAAATAAGGTTACTGTGTAGTATAATAGTATTATAACAGCAACACAAGATTAAGGAGGTAGCTGTGGTACGTATCGTCCCGCTAGAAAAAACTCGCAACATCGGCATCGCCGCCCACATTGACGCGGGCAAAACAACAACAACAGAAAGAATTCTGTTCTATTCTGGCATGGTTCACAAAATGGGTGAAGTGCACGATGGAACAACAATTATGGACACGATGGCGCAAGAGCGAGAGCGGGGAATTACGATTACTGCTGCCGCTATCACCACCACTTGGAAAGAGCACAAAATCAACATCATCGACACTCCCGGACACGTAGACTTCACGATCGAAGTAGAACGTTCCATGCGAGTGCTTGACGGAGTGATCGCAGTATTCTGCTCGGTAGGCGGAGTGCAACCACAATCGGAAACAGTTTGGCGGCAAGCCGATCGGTATAAAGTACCGCGAATCGTGTTTGTCAACAAAATGGATCGAATGGGCGCGAACTTCTACAAAGTCTATGCTCAAATTTGCGATCGGATGAGAGCGAACGCTGTACCCATCCAAATCCCGATCGGCAGTGAGGAAAACTTCCGGGGAATTGTAGACCTAGTGCAAATGAAAGCCTATATCTACAAGAACAACATCGGCACTGATATCGAGGAAGTAGAAATCCCCGATGAAGTCAAAGAGCTAGCTGCCCAATATCGCACCAAGCTGATCGAATCCGTAGCAGAAACCAGCGACGCCCTTACCGAGAAATACCTCGAAGGTGTAGAACCAACCGAAGACGAAATCCGTTTGGCCCTGCGCCACGGTACTGTCGCAGGTACGATCGTCCCCATGCTGTGCGGTTCGGCATTCAAAAACAAAGGCGTTCAGTTGTTGTTGGATGCAGTCATCGACTACCTGCCGTCGCCCTTGGAAGTTCCCCCAATTCAAGGACTCCTACCCAACGGCGAGACAGCAGAGCGCTTTGCCGACGACAACGCCCCGCTGTCAGCCCTGGCATTCAAAATCATGGCAGACCCCTACGGTCGCCTGACCTTCCTCCGCGTTTACTCCGGTGTCCTCAAAAAAGGTAGCTACGTCCTCAACTCCACCAAAGACAAAAAAGAGCGGGTTTCTCGCCTAATTGTACTCAAAGCGGACGATCGGATAGACGTAGAAGAACTCCGCGCCGGAGACTTGGGAGCAGCCTTGGGTCTGAAAGACACCTTCACAGGCGATACCATCTGTGAAGAAGGCTCGGAAGTGATTCTGGAGTCCCTGTTCATTCCCGAACCGGTCATTTCGGTGGCGGTAGAACCGAAAACCAAACAAGATATGGAGAAGCTCTCCAAAGCCCTCCAGTCCCTCTCGGAAGAAGACCCCACCTTCCGAGTCAATGTTGACCCAGAAACCAATCAGACAGTCATCGCCGGCATGGGCGAACTGCACTTGGAAATTTTGGTAGACAGGATGCTGCGCGAATTCAAAGTAGAAGCCAACGTGGGTCAGCCCCAAGTAGCCTACCGAGAAACCGTTCGCAAAGCCGTTCGCGCCGAAGGTAAATTTATCCGCCAAAGCGGTGGTAAAGGTCAGTACGGTCACGTCGTGATCGAACTAGAACCCGCTGAAGAGGGAACCGGCTTTGAATTTGTCTCCAAAATTGTCGGTGGCACTGTACCGAAAGAGTACATCAATCCGGCAGCACAAGGGATGAAAGAAGCCTGCGAATCAGGTATTCTAGCAGGATATCCCGTGATCGACCTCAGAGCTACTATGGTAGACGGGTCTTTCCACGATGTAGACTCTTCAGAAATGGCATTTAAGATCGCCGGTTCAATGGCAATCAAAGAAGCCGTGATGAAGGCGTCGCCAGTGCTGCTAGAGCCTATGATGAAGGTAGAGGTTGAAGTTCCCGAAGATTACATCGGGAACGTCATCGGAGACCTCAACTCGCGTCGGGGTCAGATCGAAGGTCAAGAGACGGATCAGGGAATTGCCAAAGTTTCTGTAAAAGTTCCACTAGCAGAAATGTTCGGTTACGCTACTGACATCCGCTCAAAAACCCAAGGTCGAGGCATCTTCACAATGGAATTCAGCCATTACGAAGAAGTGCCGCGAAATGTGGCTGAAGCCATTATCGCTAAGAACAAAGGGAACTAATGATTTAAGGTTTTAGATTTTGGATTTTGGATTGAATCCAAAATCTAGAATCTAAAATCTCAAGTCTAAAATCGCTAAAAAAAACAAGGAACAGATCGAGAATGGCACGCGCAAAATTTGAACGGACTAAACCCCACGTAAACATCGGCACAATCGGTCACGTTGACCACGGCAAAACAACTTTGACCGCGGCGATTACGATGACTCTATCTGCACTGGGTCAAGCAAAGGCTAAGAACTACGCCGATATCGACGCTGCGCCCGAAGAAAAAGCACGGGGTATTACGATTAATACCGCTCACGTAGAATACGAAACCACAGGTCGTCACTACGCCCACGTGGATTGCCCCGGACACGCTGACTATGTGAAAAACATGATCACCGGTGCTGCTCAAATGGACGGCGGCATCCTAGTAGTGTCAGCGGCAGACGGCCCCATGCCTCAAACTCGCGAACACATCCTGCTAGCTAAGCAAGTTGGCGTTCCCAGCTTGGTTGTCTTCTTGAACAAAGAAGACATGGTGGATGACGCTGAACTTTTGGAATTGGTAGAACTGGAAGTTCGCGAACTTTTGAGCTCTTACGATTTTCCTGGCGATGACATCCCCATCGTGACTGGTTCGGGCTTGAAAGCTCTCGAAGCAATGCTTGCTAATCCGAAGACTGTCAAGGGCGAAAATGAGTGGGTTGACAAGATTTACAAGCTGATGGAAGAAGTAGATGCTTACATCCCTACTCCAGAACGCGAAATTGACAAGCCTTTCTTGATGGCTGTAGAAGACGTATTCTCGATTACTGGTCGGGGTACTGTGGCTACTGGTCGGATTGAGCGCGGCAGTGTCAAAGTCGGCGAAACAGTCGAAGTGATTGGTCTTAAGGACACTCGCAGCACTACAGTGACTGGTGTGGAAATGTTCACCAAGTCCTTGGATGAAGGCTTGGCCGGCGACAACGTGGGTCTACTTCTCCGGGGTATTTTGAAGGCTGATATTGAAAGAGGCATGGTAATTGCCAAGCCAAAATCCATCAGTCCTCACACTCAGTTTGAATCTGAAGTTTACATTCTGAAGAAGGAAGAAGGCGGCCGTCACACGCCATTTTTCTCTGGCTACCGTCCTCAATTCTACGTCCGTACAACTGACGTAACCGGTACAATCATGCAGTTCACTGCTGATGACGGTTCGGAAGCTGAAATGGTGATGCCAGGTGACCGGATCAAAATGACTGTCGATCTGATTCACCCGATCGCGATCGAACAAGGAATGCGCTTCGCAATTCGTGAAGGCGGCCGCACCGTCGGCGCCGGCGTTGTTTCCAAAATCCTCAAGTAGGAATCCGCTAACAGCCGTGATAGCAGAAAAGCCGACAAAAGTCAATAGGCTTTTCTGCTATTTAGTGAGTAGTTAGTAGTTATTGGTTAGTAGTTATTGGTTAGTAGTTATTGGTTAGTAGTTATTGGTTAGTAGTTATTGATTAAATATTCGATAATAAAGAACAAATAACAAGTAACAAAGAACAAATAACAAGTAACAAAGAACAAATAACAAAGAACAAAAAATAAACTGAACCTAGAAAATTAAAGAAACCAAAATGGCAGCTATCCAACAACAAAAAATTCGCATTCGCCTCAAAGCTTTCGATCGCCGAATTCTCGACGCATCCTGCGAAAAGATTGTAGATACAGCAAATCGGACAGCAGCCACTGCGATCGGCCCGATTCCCCTACCGACAAAACGACGGATTTATTGCTTGCTGCGATCGCCCCACGTAGACAAAGATTCTCGCGAACACTTTGAAACCCGCACGCACCGCCGCATCATCGACATTCACCAGCCTTCTGCTAAAACAATTGACGCTTTGATGAAATTGGATTTGCCAGCAGGCGTAGATATTGAAGTCAAGCTGTAGATTGACAGTTTGAGAAATAACAAGAGAAGGAACAATGGAAAAATACATTGTTCCTTTTTTTTATCAAATTCTTAATGAAAATTTCCCGATTGCAATGGTGACGCGCGGGTGGCTAGAAACCGGGTTTTTACGAAAATTGTTGGTAACAGCGCGGAAACTCAAAAAAACCCGGTTTCTTAGATTAGGCGCGGGTGGCCAGAAACCGGGTTTTTACGAGAATTCTTGGTAACAGCGAAAAAACTCAAAAAAACCCGGTTTCTTAGATTAGGCGCGGGTGGCCAGAAACCGGGTTTTTACGAAAATTGTTGGTAACAGCGCAGAAACTCAAAAAAACCCGGTTTCTTAGATTAGGCGCGGGTGGCCAGAAACCGGGTTTTTACGAAAATTGTTGGTGACAGCGTAGAAACCCATAAAAACCCGGTTTCTTAGATTCCTCACGGGTGGCCAGAAACTGTAACTGTCAACAGTCAACTCCTATAACTCCCCACCAAGCAAAAAATCCTGTCACAATAAATGAAGACTACGGAGAGATCGAGGGTATGACGAGAGAGGAGTTGTTGCAGTTAATCGATCGAGCAGCCTCAGAGGGCTCCAAAGTATTGGATTTGTCGGGGTTGGGGTTGGAGGAATTGCCGCCGGAGATTGGCAAGTGCACGCAGCTTCAGCGTTTGATTTTGGGGAAGTGGATTGATGAAGATGAATTTGATGAATATGAAGGCTTGGGCAACAAGTTGACGGCATTGCCTCGTGAAATCGGTCAGCTTACCAATCTCAAAATTTTACAGCTTGGTTTTAACGCCTTATCCAGTTTGCCTGATGAAATGAGTCAACTGGTGAATCTCAAGGCGTTGCATTTGCCTAAAAATCAGTTTACTCAACTGCCCGATTGTATTTTTCAGTTACATCAGCTTGTTTATCTGGGATGTCGGGAAAACCAAATTTCTATACTGCCACCACAAATTCAAAACCTGAAGCTACTGGAAACACTGGGACTGGGAGAAAATCAGCTTCAATGTTTGCCAGATGAAATCGGAACGCTGCAATATCTGAAAGGTTTTTACCTGTGGGGAAATCCCATAGAGTCTCTGCCTGAAAGTTTCGGCAAATTGGAGAACCTTCGGACTTTCTCTCTGTCCAAAATGGCGCTGCGAGAGATTCCTGAAATAATTGGTAAATTTTCTAAGCTGCGATGTTTGCAGATTCGGGATTCACAGATTACAGAAATTCCCGAAGTTCTGGGGAAACTGTCGAATTTGACGCAGCTTTACCTCATTGGCAATCAGATTACAGAAATTCCCGAAGTTCTGGGGAAACTGTCGAATTTGACGCAGCTTTACCTCAGTTTCAATCAGATTACAGAAATTCCCGAAGTTCTGGGGAAACTGTCGAATTTGACGCAGCTTTACCTCAGTTTCAATCAGATAACGGAAATTCCCGAATCTCTGTGCAAAATGAAGAAGCTGCAACAATTGGATTTGCGGGGTAATCCGATACCAATTCCGCCGGAAATCCTGGGCGAAAAGGAATTTTATAAAAATCCTGGCGATTTGCGTACCATCCTCGATTTCTACTTCCAAACTCGTGACCCCAATGCTACCGAAGAACTCAACGAAGCCAAACTTTTGATTGTCGGCGAAGGCGAAGCAGGCAAAACCACCCTAGCAAACAAACTCCTCAACCCCGACTACCAACTCAAAGAACGAGAACCCACCACCGAAGGCATCGATGTCCTATCCTGGGAATTCCCCCAAGCCAACGGCAAACCTTTCCGTGTTCACCTCTGGGACTTTGGCGGACAGGAAATCTACCACGCCACCCACCAATTTTTCCTCACCGAACGTTCTGTGTACGTCCTCCTCGTCGATAACCGCCGCCAAAACCCCAACCTCTGCTACTGGCTGAGAATCATCGAACTCCTCAGCAACGGCAGTCCCGTCTTCCTCGTCCACAACGAAAAACAAGACATCCGCTGCGAAATCAACATCTCCCAACAACGGCATGACTTTCCCAACCTAGAAAAAGATTTCCCTACCAATCTCGCCACCAATCGCGGACTTGAAGCCCTCCAACGCGCCCTGCAAAACCGCATCGCTACCCTCGAACACATCAGCACGCCCATCCCCAAACGCTGGGCAAACGTCCGCTATGTTTTGGAAAACTATTCCCAACGCCAAACCCATATCGAAGTAGGTGAATTTTTCAACATCTGCGCTGGCCAAGGCTTCAAAAAATCCGATAAAACTGCGATGCTGAGTCTCAGCAAATACCTCCACGACTTGGGTATTATCCTGCATTTCCAAAAAGACCCCATCCTCAAAAACATAGTCATCCTGCGTCCCGAATTGGCAACCAACGCTGTTTACAAACTCATCGGCAACAAAAAAGTCACCGACAATGGAGAAGTCACAGATAACGCAGAAATCATCGCTAACTGCGGGTATTTCACCCGAGAAAATCTCAAGCAAATCTGGCGCGACAGAGAATACCAAGACTTGCACGACGAACTGCTGCACTTGATGAAACACTTCAAATTGTGTTACGAAATCCCCTGCAAACCCGGACAATACATCGCCCCGCAACTTCTCCCCCTCGAAACGCCCAATTACGACTGGGACGATACCGATAACCTGATTTTGCGTTACGAATACGACTTCATGCCCAAAGGCATCATTACCCGATTCATCGTAGAAATGCACTTGTTAATCTACCGCCCTCAATCCGATTTACCAAACGGAAAGGGTGATATTGTCTGGCGTGATGGAGTCATCCTCGCCGACAATTACGCCAAAGCCGAAGTTATCGAAAGTTACCACCAACGAGAAATCCGCATTCGAGTTTCCGGCAACCATAAAAAATCTCTTTTAGACCGCATCCGCCACGAACTCTGGAAAATTCATGCTACTTATGACGATCGCCTAAAATACCAAGAATTCATCCCCTGCAATTGTCACCAATGCCAAGGCAGCCAAGACCCTCACCTCTACGATTTTGAAAAGCTGCGCCGCCGTTTGGCAAACCACCGCTACGAAGTCGAATGCGAAAAATCTTATCAAATGGTTCAGGTGCGCCGCTTAATGGCAGATTTCCCCGACAATTCGGAACGATGGAAAGAAACAGAGCGAATTTCTGGAATCAAGCAAGCTGAATCTGTAGATTCTGCTACTAATGTTATCATGAATATCAGCATCGACGGTAAAAAAATGACTCAAAATTCTCCTCAAAATAACAACTTTTCCGGCGCACAAATCGGCAGCGTAGCTATCGCGAATGAAGTCAAAGACAGCGCCCAACAAACAGCCTCTGGTGGCATTCAAATTAATAACGCCAATACGGCAGAAATTTTCAAACTAATTTCATCAATGCGCGAAACCGCAATGCAGTTTCCTGAAGATATTCGAGATGATATAATTATCGATATTCAAGATGTCGAAACTGAAATTAATAAACCGAAAGATCGATGGGATAGACCGAGATTAAAGAAATGCTTAAAAGGTATTGCAGCAGGGGCGGCTGCGATCGGAGTTGGGATTGCAGGTGCTGTAGACTTGGCTAATAGTACGATCGACCTCGGTGACAAAGTGGGTATTGAAGTTCAAGTACCTTGGGCGCGGTAAATTAGATTCGAGATAAGTTCGTAGTGCGGACTTTAGTCCGTAAAATTTCAGCGGACTGAAGTCCGCACTACAAACTGTCCGCACTACAAACTGCACTACAAACTGCCCGATCGCCCGCACTGCATTTTCCGCCGATCGCTCCTGCCCCGGAATTGCTCAAATCAGTTAAAGTAAGAAAAAGAAGCGCAAGTACCGTCACCTTTGAGCGACAATGGCATCCTCCTCCTCTGTAGCAGTTCGCGAACTCCCGTTATTTCCCTTGCCGGAAGTGGTTCTATTTCCAGGTAGACCCCTGCCGCTGCAAATTTTCGAGTTTCGCTATCGAATTATGATGAATACGATTCTGGAGGGCGATCGCCGTTTCGGTGTGCTCATGTGGGATCCGAACCAAAACAAAGTCTCAGCCGTTGGCTGTTGCGCCGAAGTCATTCACTGTCAGCGCCTCCCGGACGATCGCATGAAAATCATGACTCTCGGACAGCAACGGTTCCGAGTCCTCGACGCCGTTCGGGAAAAACCCTATTTAGTCGGTTTAGTAGAATGGATTGAAGACGAACCGCCGCAACAAGATCTCCGATCTTTGGGCAAAGAAGTCGAACAACTGCTTCGCGATGTAGTTCGCCTCTCTAGCAAATTGATGGATCAGCCGATCGACCTACCCGAAGACATTCCCAGTTTGCCCACAGAACTATCCTACTGGGTAGCCAGCTACCTTTACGGTGCAGCGACAGAACAGCAAACTCTCTTAGAATTGCAAGATACAGCAGCGAGATTGGAACGCGAAACCGAAATTTTAACTTCCACTCGCAATCACTTGGCCGCAAGGACTGTACTCAAAGATACCCTCAAGTAGTCAATTTTCATAGAACTGAAGCATCCTCAGTTCTGCCTCGGATAACAACTCTTTCCGAGGCGAGAGTCCCAAACATTGTGCGATCGCAAAAACGCCGATTTTCAACTTGTTGTTCCCAAAAGCAAAGGGAAGGGCTGGGAACTGTTAGCAGCCGACAGTGCTATAACTGTCAACTGTCAACTGTCAACTGTCAACTGCTATAAGTGCTTGTGTTAGAAAATCTCGACCAACCGAAACCCTACGATGCAGTTAGAGGCGGTCAAATGCCGCCTCCGGTGGGCGGTGTGGTACTCGGCGGACTAGCAGGAGTCAGACACCGACTGTCTAGTTCAGTCAGCGAACATCGGATTGCAGCGCTAAAGGAAGCCTTGAATTACGGCGATGCAGGCTTAAAAATAGTCATCAAAATTTGTCAAAGCGAAACAGGGCCCGTGCAGCGGGTGGCCTGCGATTTGCTGCGAGAAAGGCTGAGTGCGATCGCCCGCGAAAAATTAGAAGCCTTCGTACCTGCAAGTTTAGATTCAGAAACAGCGGCAGACAGAACTCAAAAAATCTTAAAGAACTCAGCCAGTAA
The DNA here is from genome assembly GCF_020883045.1 of Microcoleus sp. CAWBG58. Classification (NCBI taxonomy): domain Bacteria; kingdom Bacillati; phylum Cyanobacteriota; class Cyanophyceae; order Oscillatoriales; family Microcoleaceae; genus Microcoleus; species Microcoleus sp. CAWBG58. Next base: position 82,321 of record NZ_JAHRFA010000007.1, read on the forward strand.
AGTCTCAGAAAAAGGTGATCGGCAGTTATCAGAAGCACAGTTAATATTTGAGACAACTGTGCAGCAGATGGAACCCAATTTGTTGCTCTTAGAAGCATTAGTAGCCTCTGTAGAACGCCAAGACTTTACCAGCGAACTGATGAATTTTTGGGATTTATTAATCTTAGAAATTCAGGAACCTCTCAAAGAACTTCGTCAGGCTGTTGGTAGCGCGATTTCAGCCCAACTGCGGATTCAGTGGCAGTACAATCAATCTGAATCCCAAGCCAATCAGTGGCAGCAGCGAGCTTTGCTAGCTCTTCAGAAAGGCGATGAGAACTCCGTTCGACAAGCCTGGGTTCGCAAGCAAATAGAGTTGGATAAGGTAGCAAAAGTGAAGATTGATTTAGACGACCAAACTGTACGAGTAGAAACTCTCAACCGCAATTTGCTAGCTTTGGAAAGTAAGATTGCCGAAGCTAATTCTAAGAAAGAAATACTCAAGATGCAGGTTCATTTTTCTAAGGTACAGGAGCAAATTAACTGCACTTTCAGCCAAATGAATACTATATTTTTTAGTCCTTAGCTGTTCGGATTGTGTGCGGATATATTGTTTGATTTCAGACTTGTCTGATGCAAAACTGAATCGCCCCGCTTAAATTTGTGGTGTCATCTAACTTAGCGCCTTCGCGGTTAGCTCCGCACAAAAATGCCCCGCTAAAATTAGCACCGCGCAAATCAGCTTCTCTCAAATCTGCATCCTGAAGGTTACTTTCAGACAAAAATGCTCCTCTCAAGTTGGCTCTTCTGAGACTTGCTCCCCGCAGTTTTACCTCACTGAGATTTGCTCCTTCGAGATTGGCTTCATCCAAGCAAGCATCTATCAGGTTGGCTTCCATCAGGTTGGCTTTATACAAGTTTGCCCCGGTTAAGTTGACACCAATCATTTTGGTATCTCCCAAGTTGGCATTTGCCAGGTTTGCATTAATCAGATCTGCCCCTGTTAATCTGGCACGAGTTAGCTTCGATCCCCTGAGATCTGCCCCATTCAGATCCGCCATGAGCAGACAAGCATTTTCGAGGTTTGCACCAATTAAGTTAGCCCCACTTAGATCTGCTTCAGATAGAATTATGTCTTTTAAGTTGGCACAGGCAAGGCAAATATGAAGGAGGTAAGCTTGTGACAGGGAAGCACCTATTAAGTTGGATTCGTGAAAATCTCTTTCTCCGGCTGCATATCGCTTGAGAAGTTCATCAGTATTCATCTCGCTAGCCCCCTAAGTATTAATTAGAATTATACTACTGACAGTACAGTGTAGCAACCAAAGATTTTTAAAGTTTCCGTGTGTTTTTTTAACTCTTCTAGTGCCGATCGCACTAATGTAGAACAAACATCGGCTTCCACGTCCATAAAGAAAATATATTCTCCGAGCGATCGCTTAGTCGGCCGAGATTCAATGCGACTTAAATTAATACCCCGACTGGCAAATACTTGCAAAGGTTTTACCAGTGTTCCAGGCATATTAGCAGGTACGCTAAAAGCTAGTGACGTGTGAGTACAATTCGCCGAAGTTGAATCTAGGTGCGAGTTAGCCGCTAGTGTGGCGCCGGATGTCATTGATGACTCGTGGGATTCTGCGAAGTTTCCTAATTTTCCTGCATCGGAGCCAAGTACCCAAAATCGAGTGTAATTGTCGGGATAATCATTAATCGGGCTCGCTAGCACTGGCAATTTGTAGAGTTCGGCGGCTCTTGGCGAAGAGATTGCCGCTATACTGCTATCTTCTAGATAGTGCAACGCTTCCGTCGTTGAATTAGCCGGAATCAACTGAGCCTGTGGGATAAACTCCGCCAACCACAATTGACACTGAGCTAGGGCTTGCGGGTGAGAGTAAACTTTTTGAATCTCGTTAAAATTTTGAGCATTTGACAGCAGCGCGTGGGAAATCGGCAAAACCAGGGCGTGTTTAATTCGCAGTGCATCCAGCCGCCACAGGGTATCGAGGGTGACAGTGACGCTACCTTCTATGGAATTTTCTACCGGCACAATTGAGCAATCAACCACCCCGGAGGCAGATGCCTCTAGTGCCTGAGATATGGTGGAATAAGGATACAGCGTGCATTCGGAGTTAGTTTCCCGGCTCAACCAATTGACATAAGCCTGAGCTGCTGTTTCTGCATTGGTACCTACAGGGCCGAGATGTGCAATGGAAATTTTCATAATAATCGGCAATTTTGCGTTACAAATGTTTGCTTTACTCTCATCAGCCAGCAAGTATGATGAAAAAAATAGCCTGAGTCCCGAAAGCTTTTATCAGTTATTTTTCGGATGACATGGCGGGAGTGAGCGAGTTAATGCGCGACTCATATCCCCTTAAAAAAGTTATAGTTTATCAGAAAACTGGGTTAAAAACCCCGTCTTTTAAGACGGCTTTGGATTTAAGTTTTTCTGTGATAACATACTATGAGTAGTTTGGTAAGGAAAATGTTGAAAGCGTTCAAGTACAAAATCTATCCGACAAATGTGCAGTCAATTTTGCTTGCGAAGTCGTTTGGATGTACTAGATGGTTTTACAACTACGCTCTCAATCTAACCTCTGAGACCTATAAGCAAACAGGAAAGGGGTTAAGCAGGAATGAAATAATCAACCTTTTACCTTCCCTAAAGAAAGAGTACGAATGGCTGACAGAAGCACCGTCACAAGTGTTGCAGCAAGCCGCCTTGAATCTTTCGAGTGCTTTTCTCAATTTCTTTGAAGGAAGGGCTAAGTATCCAAACTTCAAAAAGAAACAAAATCGACAATCGATTAGATTTCCTCAAGGATGTAAGTTAAAAGACGATACCTTGAAATTACCCAAAATTGGCGATGTTCATTGTAAGGTATCAAGGCAACCAGAAGGAAGTCTAAAGTCGGTCACGGTTTCAGTTAGCCCATCGGGAGAATATTTTGCGGCTTGTCTCTATGATGACGGGAAAGTGTTACCCGAAAAATCATCAGAAGGGAAAGCCATCGGGATAGACGTTGGGTTAACCCATTACGCTATTACTTCCAATGGAACTAAGCATGGAAATCCCAAATACTATCGAAAGTATGAAAAAAAATTAGCTAAAAGACAAAAGCAATTAAGCCGTAAGCTAAAAGAGTCTAATAACCGCAATAAAGCTAGAGTTAAAGTTGCTAAAGTTCACGCTAAGATTGTCCGATGTCGCGAAGATTTTTTACACAAACTAAGTCGTAAATTAGTTGACGAAAACCAAGTCATCGTTGTAGAAAATCTGGCAGTTAGAAATATGGTTAAAAACCACAGCCTAGCTAAATCAATTAGTGATGCTGGCTGGGGGCAATTTTGTACCATGTTGAAATACAAGGCCCAGTGGGCAGGAAAAACCTACATTGAAGTAGATAGATTTTTCCCTAGCTCCAAGACCTGTAATAACTGCTTAAATCGTGTAGATAGCTTGAGTTTGAATATTCGTAGCTGGCAATGTCCTAAGTGTGGAGAAAACCACGATAGAGATATTAACGCAGCTAAAAATATTCTATATGAAGGTTTGCGAATTTTGACGGTAGGGCATACCGCTACTGCTTCGGGAGGGAGAGTAAGACCAAGTAAAGGCAATGCTTTTACAAGGCTTCTCCCTGTGAGCGAAGAATCCTCTCGCCTGATAGCAGAGGAGTGTCAATAAGATATGCTTACGAATCCTATATATTGACATATTCTCATGTATATCCGATTTCATGCTTCGCAATCCGTTGAGATCGCCGTACCAGATGAACGGGTTCCCATTCAACATTATCTGCGCCAGCCGAGGCGACTGGTGAATGCCCTAGTCGATCGTACTCGCACAGAGCAACTAAGCGATGACTGTTTCCGCCTGAAAATGCGACCGTTACAATTTATGATGCTGAGCATTCAACCCACAGTAGACATGAGGGTATGGGCGCAGTCGGAGGGCGCAATCAACTTGGAGTCCGTCGCCTGCTCGATTCTTGGTGTGGATTATATAAACGATCGCTTTGCTCTCAATCTTAAAGGAAAGCTTTACGTACACCAAAGCAGTGGGGTAACGTACTTGAAAGGAAAAGCAGATTTAGAGGTGCAAGTAGAGTTACCGCCACCGTTTTGGCTGACACCCAAACCAATTTTAGAAACAACGGGCAACGGTTTGCTCAAGAGCGTGCTGCTGGGCGTCAAACAGCGGTTAATGTATCAGTTGCTCTTAGATTACCGCCGTTGGGCAAGCAGCGAAACAGAAGTAATATCGAGCGATATCCCTCAAATCTTATCGGTTGAAGGTTGAGCGGATTCTAGAGAATGACGTTGCTTAATCAGGGTATGAAAATGGGGAACTTCAAAATTAAGCTATATTAACTGACCAGACGATCGAATGCAATGCAGCCTGAATTTTGTTGAAATTTCCTAGCTCCCATAGATAGCAGCGGGTCACTCAAAATCGATGTGAGTCAGCGCTCCATCATCGTCTTCCATGATTCCCCTAGGCCCAGACCAAGCTGTTGATTTGTCTTGTGAAACTTCTTCTTTTTTGTCGGCGAGTTCGCGCTGTGGTGGCCGAGTTATTTTGCTCGGTTGCACATTCGTCGCCCCCACCCGGATTCGGATTTTTGGTCCGGAATTGCCCAAGCGAATCGTCATCCCGTCCGCTACCGATAGCTGAGCGATCGGTTTATCATCTACATAAGTACCGTTAGCGCCAAAATTAATAATTTCCCAGCCATAAGAATGATTCCACAGCTCTACGTGGTGGCGGGAAACAACAGCGCTGTAAATAATTACATCATTGTCGTTCGATCGACCGATCCGAACCACAGATTCGGATTCAAAACACCAACTTTGAACCGGGACAGATTGAATAGGATGTAGCAAAGTTAAGGTAATCACTGATGTTTTGACACTCCGCCGCATGACAGAAACGGGGATGCTTCAAGAACCAATTTTTGGGATAAAACCGCAAAAGAGTTGATGCTTAAAGGCGTTGTCAGCGCGCCGCTACTCCCTCGCTTTGCCGTAAAAGTTGAACTTTTGACTGCTTGAGGCATTTGAGCAAACTTTTGATTGTGAGCTTGGACTCCAGGTGCGAACTTTGCCTGTCCTCGATCGCCACCAAACACGATCGTATTAATCTGGTGAACTTGGCCGCGATCGACAGCAGTGCGAAGTTCTCGATCGATTGAATCTCGGATGGAGCTACCCGGCCGATCGCCCATCTGGGCCCATCGAGCGGTGGAGTGACCATTTTCCCACAGGTCGATCGGAGAATTCAACTCAGACGAGTGCTGGTTGCACCGCTGATTCGAGTTGTCGATCGGGCGACAGTCTGCGACGATCGGCGAATTGCTGTTTGCCCCTACAGAAGTTAACCAATGATTAAGGCTGCGGGTTCTAGATAAAATAGGAGTTGGTTCTCTCAAACAGCATAGGTCTTTTAGGGTTGCTAACATTTTTCGTATTGATGCGATACCTTTAAAATACAATGCTTTGAGCACTAGAATTCCTCGCCCAGAAAGCCTCTATTTCGCGTACTCTGTACCGATCGACCTTTCGGGCGCCCGCCACCCAAAAATGCGATCGGCAAGCAGCTACTTTCTCGATCGGGAAGGCCGCACTTCAGGGCAAATCCGACTCTGGCGGTTGGGCCGGATCGGGCGGTACAGATTCATCCTTTTGCCGCTTCAACTCTGCGACTTTTTCTTGAGCTACATCCCTGACCTCTAGAGCTTTATCTTGAAGTTTTTCCGCCAGATTTTGAGCGTTCCGCTTCACGCCAGCCACATTTTTAAGAGTTCTGTCAAGATCTTCCTGTAAAAACTCGGCTACCATGCCGACTTTATGGTGCAGTCCCTCCGCGTACTGCACGGGTTCGGATACAGCAGCCTCAGAGACGATCGCCCGCTTGCTGCCGATCGTCGAAATCGCCTGCACCGGCAACAAGTAAATCCCGTCTAAAACGCCACGCCAGCCGCTAGATTTAAACAGGTAATCCCTAACAGAACCAGTCCGGACATCAAATAGGTAGTCAACCACCGTACCTGCCTTATTTCCTGCGTCCGTAAGTACCTCAAGGCCGATCGGACAAACAGCTTGTTCCGGCTGATGCAATTCTGGCAGTTCCGGGTTAATCGTCACCAAAACATTTTCGCCCACCGTATCAACTTGCGCCCAAGCGAACCAGCGTTTTTTGTTGCCCAAAAGTCCCGACTTGCAAGTAAAGCCGATCGCCCGCTGGGAGTGAGGATCGAGCCAAAGCCGATCTACCCTGCCGACCTCTTCCGCCGTGCGGCGGTCGATCGTGCGGCGGTTGATCAGTTCGCTGCGCTTAACAATCTGTTGTGATTTACTCATAAATAAACTCCTGAGTGCCGCCTGCAAGAAAAATGTCGATCGTCCAAAGATGTCGATTTAATATTCTTCTTCTTCTTCTTTTTCTTCCGAATAATGGGGAGTATTTTCTGCCTCAGTTAACTCGTCTTCTTCCCTGGAAGTGCCAATTTCTTTTTGGCTGGGAATAGGAATCGTGCTAAGCAGTGCGCCCCCGGAGGGAGCGTGAATTGCCTTAGCATCCCTTGACTTGACGCTAGTTTGTGCTAACTGGGCTGAGGACTGATTCCCACCGACGTTGATTTGAATTTTCGGGCCCGAGCGAGCCAAGTGAACGATCAGACCGTCCACAACGGGAACCTTAGCGATCGGCTTACCATCGAGGTAAGTACCGTTGGTACCTAAATTGATCAGTTCCCAATTAATGCCGCTGCGTCGCAATTCGATGTGGCGACGAGAAACCACAGCGCTAAAAAGAACGACGTGGTTTTCCGTCGATCGCCCGATCCGGACGACCTGTTCGTCTTCAAAGATCCAACTGCGGACGGGAATAGACTGGAGTGGATGTAGCAAGGTCAGCTTAATCACATTGGCAGCATTGAGTTTTGGTAGAGCGCCTCAAGATGCGATTTTAGATTTTAGACTTTCGATCGCCCAATCCAAACTCGATCTAAGAGATTTGAAATAGAAACGTAACCAGGTCTCCTTTTCCCAGAGAGATGCGGTCTCCCGGTCGCAACCGATGTCGGTTTCCCTTGGGCAGGGGAGTATTGTTGACGTAAGTGCCGTTAGAACTGCCTACATCTTCTAGGTAGCAAGCATCTCCCTCCACCCGGAGATTTGCGTGTACCCGAGAAACTATCTCAGAATTAGCAAATCCCGAAACATCAATATCTGGGGGCACCAAGTCATTTGGCTTGCCGATGTGAATCACAGCGAGATTGTGAGGCAATTCCATCGGCGTATTTGTCTGAACGTGTATCAGTCGCGCCGACTGCTGTTGCAGTTGAGTTTTAGCCACACCCGCTGGCTGTGGGTCGGGAACCGGGGGAGAGGTATTTGGTGCTGTTGCCACCGATTCTGTTGTAACAGGAACCGAGAGCGACGGCGGGGGATCGGGAATTGTCGGAATGCTGGCGGGAGTTTTTTCTAAGTTCGGCCCCGGATCGGGGGTAACTAGAGGTTCCATTGCGATCGTCGGCGGTTCGGTTGCCCCTAAGTCCGGCACCAGTGGCGATACCACTGTGGGGCCCACAGGCGAGGCGGACGGTACGGTCGCCTCAACTTCTGGAACGTAGGAACCCGGACGCAAATTAAAGCCACACTGACCGCAAAATGCTGCATCTGTCTGAACCGCTGCACCGCAGTTAGAGCAACTGGCGGTAACGGGTAAAGGCGTGTAACAAGACTCGCACTGGCTGGCCCCGTCGGGGTTCTGGTGATTGCAATTGGGACAGACAATCATCGATTTCTCCTTGCTATCGGCCAGATTTTCCAATCAGCCTCATAAAATATAGTCGTGTATATGGTCAAATTTTAACTTTAACCGCCACAATTCTTATATTGCTTCGCTAATACTAGCAACTGAGTTATAGCGGTTATCAGAAAGATTCGCGGACGTTGTTGGGCTTGGGCCCTAAGAGTTTAAGGGTTATATAAGCTGTCAGTTATACCTCATCTTTTTGAGAAAGGCTATAGTTCCGTGACATTCGGAACTAAGGAAAAGAATTAGTTAGTGATACTGCTGACAGTGCTGACACTCTCAGCTCTCTCAGTTATTTTACTGCAACGCCTGCGGCAGCATCGAGCAGCCACCAAAGTTCGCCCTCTGGTTGAACGAGTCTGGCTGGATAGATTGTGGAGTCGGCTGCGGGGGCAAAAATTTGACTGAGGGCGGGTTGTTTGCTGGCTCCTGCCACCATGAAGATGACGCATCGGGCGCGGTTGATTAAGGGGAATGTAAAGGTGATGCGGGGTTGACCGTCTTTGTTGCCGACGGTTATTAGGGAGTCACGGACTTCTAAGGCTGGTGTGCCGGGGAATAGAGAGGCTGTGTGGGCGTCGTCTCCTATGCCCAATAGGATGATGTCGAAAGCGGGAAACTCGCCGTCGGATATTTTGAAGAATTGCTGCAATTCGGTTTGGTGCGTCGAGGCGTCGGCTGCGGGGTCAGCCGCGCCTGTGGGCATGGGGTGGATGTGGCTGGCGGGGATGTTTACTCGATCGAGCCAAGCGAGACGCGCCATTTTTTGATTGCTGTCCGGGTGATCTGGCGCAACGTAGCGTTCGTCGCCCCAGAAAACGTGAATTTTGTCCCAAGGCAGGTCTTGGGTGGCGATCGCTCTGTAGAGCGGTTCTGGTGTGCTGCCACCCGCCAAGGCGATCGTGCAAATTCCACGTTCTGCGATCGCTGCTGGGATTTTGGATAGGACAACCGCGAGCGATCGCTCTATGAGTTCTTCCCGATTTGCTAATACTTCTACTACTTTTTTCATTAATTTCCTCTCAACTTTTCTCTTCGTCTGGAGCTGGGCAATTACCCAAATTCGGCCTTGACATTTTGCTTTGAGGTCGATCGGCTGACACGCTTGGAAGGCTCTACACAGGGTCAAGTCGGATTTTATCATTCTTATCAGAAAACTGGGTTGAAAACCCCGTCGTTAATACGACGGCTTTAATCGTAAACTTTTGTTGCAAAGCCCAAATTGTTTGTGCTGAATAAAGTAGCATAAGGAGCGAGAGGTAAAGCCATGATAGTATTTGAATTCAAAGCTTACGGAAATAAGAGCCAATTCACAGCAGTTTTTGACGCAATTCGTACGGCACAATTTGTCCGCAATAGCTGTTTGCGTTATTGGATGGACAACCCAAAAGTTAACAAGTACGACTTGAATAAATACTGCGCTGTCTTAGCTCGCGAATTCCCATTTGCTGACGAACTCAATTCTCAAGCCAGACAAGCTAGTGCTGAAAGAGCCTGGTCTGCTATCTCCCGATTTTACGAAAACTGTCGCTCCCCGAAGGGGGGTGGCAAAAAAGGATACCCGCAGTTTCAGAAAGACTGTCGCTCTGTTGAATACAAATCGACGGGCTGGAAGCTTGCATTCGATCGGAAGTCAATTCAATTTACCGATAAAAAAGGAATCGGACGACTGAAGTTAAAAGGAACGCGAGATTTACACTTCTACCAAATCGCTCAAATCAAACGGGTGAGATTGGTAAAACGTGCGGATGGCGTTTACGTCCAATTTTGTGTTGATGTTGACCGAAAAGAACAGATTGAACCTTCGGGAAAGACGATCGGGTTAGACGTAGGGCTGAAAGAATATTACACGGATTCAAACGGGGTAACGGTGGAAAATCCGAGATTCCTAAGAACCGGTGAAAAAGTTTTGAAGCGTTCCCAAAGAAGGGTTTGCCGAAAAGTAAAAAGTTCAAAGAATCGAGGCAAAGCCAGACAAATTATGGGCAAGCGCCACCTCAAAATAAGCAGGCAACGTAAAGACCATGCAATTAAACTTGCACGGTGCGTAGTTCGATCAAACGACTTGATAGCCTACGAAGATTTGAGGATTAAAAATCTGGTGAAGAATCACTGTCTGGCTAAGTCAATAAACGACGCATCTTGGTATCAGTTTCGTATCTGGCTCGAATACTTCGGTAAAGTATTTGACCGAGTGACGGTGGCGGTCAACCCGCAATATACTAGCCAAGAATGCTCTAGTTGCGGTGTAATTGTGAAGAAGACCCTATCTACTAGAACACACGTTTGTCAATGTGGGTGTAGATTGGATAGAGATTTCAACGCAGCTAGAAATATCCTCAGTCGGGGATTGGGTACGGCGGGGCACGTCGGAACCTTTGCGAAGCACGCAAGCAACGCTTTGGGAGAATCAACCTCTACTTTGGTTGGAGAAATCCTGCCCCAGCAAGTTGGCTCGTAGATCGAAGAATCCCGCGGTACGGCCGGGGAGTGTCAAGTCTGCTTTATTTTACTGGGCAAAACTTATTTTTGTCGGTACTTAATCGAGCTTCACCTGTTACATACATCTGTAGCAACCGTTTCCGAGAGTTAGGACGTTCTTAATTGCACTTTTCACAGGATATATATAGTAGAACTTCCTTCATAGTTCTTGCTTCTGCTATTATATTTTTCGCAACTTGCAATCAAAATCGCGATCGCACTTACCTGGGGATAGCAAAAATCATGAAGATTGATGTGGTAGACTTATGAAAAATAGTTTTAAGTCCCCAGGCTCGGATGGAAGCAAAACTATGTCAAATTTCAAAAAATTCCCTACATCTGTCCGCTATCTAATAGCGCGTTTCCGCCACTGGACGCAACCGTCGGTTTGGGCTCCGCTAGCCGTGCTGTGTGCGGGGGGGTTTTTTATCTGGGAAGTCTCCGTACATCCAGAAAAGTTGAGCATAGATGGCGAAGAAGAAGCAGCAAACTCAAACAATCCAGATGCGCTCCCCGGGCTATCTGCTGAAGATAGTGCCATTGCTGCTGAAATCGACAGCTTGCCGGTGCTAGTCAATCAGTTCAATCGCTCCAATTCTGAACTGAACTTGTTGAATTCATCAGCAGTCAAAGGTAAAGGTTTATTCGACGAAATTCGCAGTCGCGGCTCAGAAAAGCCTAACCGATCTTCAGAGCCAAAGTCGGCGGCAATCAACACATTTGTGTCGCTGTCAAATTTACAAAATCCTGCGATTGGGACAGTCAACAATAACTCACAAGATTCCAGCTTGCCAAGTTCAAACCCGACATCTGATTTGAGTTTGTCGGGCATAAAAACGATCGACTCTGAGTCTGCGGGTGTACCGGAAGCAACTTTACCGGAGGCATCAGGTAGCGGTACTTCCAGCAAACAAAACGACAATCCTCTGCCTTTGAGCCCGCTGCAAGCAGCCATGAAAAAATACGTCGCTGCTGACATTTCAGCAACGGCGGCGGCCGTGAAAAGTGCAAACACCCCTAAATTGCTCGATCGACCAGCTTCCCTTGGATCTGGGACAAATCCGGCAAATTTGTTGCCAACGCTCGCTACAGCTCAAGGGAAAGCAAATCCTGGGAATGTTCCTGCGACAATCTCCCCACTTCCGGCTTCTACAAATACAATTATTAGCGACTCTCAACAATTTTTAAACCCGGCAGCTACACTTCCTGAATCATTTACCGGGTTAAATTCCAAAGGATCAGTCATCCCCACAATTACTCCACAGGCTCCAACGGTGGCTTTGCCAAAAAATCCCTACCAAACTAATTTATCCGAGTCGGGCTTGGCACCGGAAGTTCAACCTGTGGCGCTTCCTGTCGCCACACCTTCACCAATACCGCTAATTCCGAATTTCGGGCAATCTCCTAGCACGAGTGCCGGAGCAAACAAGATAATTAATCCTCAATTCTCTCCCAATTCAGCGAATTCTCAATTTCAACAACCTCAACCAAGTCAGATTAATTTGCCAAGCCAGCCTAACTTTGGATCAGTTCCTCAAAACACCAATCAGGGCGGACAGCTAATGCAACCGCAACCTTTTTCTACACCTCGCTCTTTGACTCCGGGACGCTATATTGGCGGTGGCGAAATCAATACTTTTGCCAATCCGTGAATCAAGGAAGAAGGAAGAAGGAAGAAGGAAGAAGGAAGAAGTTGAATTGTAGGGTGTGTCGCCCTTGAGAATCCGTGAAGTTGACAGATAATTTCACAGCGACGCACCTGAAAAAATTTTGAGAAATTGTATAAGGTGGGTCGCTATGAGATTGTCGATATTGAGTTAGAGATTTTTCTTGGGCGAGGCACCCTACAATTGTGAATTTTCTGAATTACCAATTATCAATTATATCGTGTACGGTCGATTGACTGCAATAAGTAAGGAACGCACGTGTGGACTTTAGTCCGCAGTATATTGCGGACTAAAGTCCACACTACGAACGGTTTTTGTGATGGTAATCGACGGGACGTGATACATTGCTGACAAGTTAAGCTAGAGATAGATTTGTCAATCAGTAATTATACTCAAAATTAACTCGGATTTTGGGTGAAAAACTGAGATTTTGGCTAACTTACGATCGAGCCGTAGCGTCATATTGATGTCCATTCACCCCATCAGATGCGAATTTCGACAGCTCAACCAGCAGTTTTTTGAGTAATATTACTGATTGACAAATGGAACTAGGTCTTAACTTGTCAGCAATGGACGTGATATTACCAATTCCAAATTCTAAATTCCACTTTGATTGGTAAAACTTACCTAGAGGCGGCTCTTCCCAACAACAATCCGCCGATTCCTAAGCCAAATGCGATCGGCAACCAAGCCGATAGAATCGGTGTTAAAACAGCTTTCACGCCCATAGAACTGGTGATGAAAGAAAATACATAGTAAGTGAAAATCACCACCACGCTAATACCAAAACTTGTTCCTTTGCCCGATCGCCTCGGTTGAGTTCCCAAAGCGGCTCCCACTAAACCAAATACCAAGCATACGAAGGGAAAAGCATATTTTTCTTGAATTCGCACCCGGAGTTTGCGAATTTGTGGTGCATCGCCGCTGTTTTTAATGATTTCCAAACGCTCTAATGCTTGAGCAATGTTCATTTCCTTGAAATCTCGCACTCTCGCAGCTAAATCTAAGGGCGTGCGGGGAAGTTGCAACTGCTGGTGTTGAAATCTAACTATATTGCGGTAAGAGCCGTCTGGAGCTACTATATAGGCGGTGCCGTTGAAAAAATCCCAGGTGTTTGCTGAGGGATTCCAAGTCGCTGATTCTGACGAAACGATTTGATTGAGGCCTGGAGCGGAGCGATCGATAATTGTTAAACCTTTCATTTTCTGGCCGTCAAACTGTTCTGCATAAAAAAAGCGGGACAGGATTTCTTCACCGCCTTTTTCGGGTTTGCGAAATTCTGTGTAGATGATATTTCGATCTTGAAATGTCGGTTTTTCTCGCTTTAGAGCTCTGTCTAAAGTCATGGTAGCTCGGTAGCTGGCGGCGGGTACGACTAATTCTTGCAAAGCAAAGGTGAAGCCGGCAACTATTAAACTCATAATGACTGCCGGCATTATCAATCGGTAAACGCTAACTCCGCAACTGCGGAGGGCGATGAGTTCGCTGTCGCTGGAGAGTCGGCTGTAGCTCATTAAGGTTGCTAACAGCATTGACATGGGGAAAGCTAATACTACAAAGTACGGAATTTGCAGCAGAAAAATTTCCAGGGCGGCACCGTAGGGGAGGCCTGATTCTGCTACTCTGCGGACTAATTCAAATAGGGCTCCCACGGTGACGGCTACTGATGTAAATAGTCCGACGCCAAACAGAAATGGGCCGATTAGTTCTTTGGTAATGTACCAGTCCATTACTGATATTCTCGGCAGCCAGTTGAGGGGATTGAAAGATTTGGACATTGCTATTTTCATATTTTGGCGTTTTTGCGGTTGGCTCCTCAAGTTAAATTTTAAATTCTCAATTCTTCAATTATGTGTTGTGTTTTTATAGTTGAATCTAGTCGTGGGGGGGGCGGGTTTATAGATATTTGGGCTAGGATATTGATATTTAGGCGAACCCGCCCCTATGGCATCTGTCTTAACTCTTTTAGCGGTTGCTATCACAGACTATCGCACGAAGTTGTCGCCTAGGTAATACTGCCGCACTAAAGGGTTGCTGTAGAGTTCTTCTTCAGCCCCGGAGGCTAAAATTTGACCGTCTCGCATGATGTAGGCTCGATCGGTAATTTCGAGGGTTTCTCGGACGTTGTGATCGGTGATCAGGATGCCGATTTTACGATCGCGCAGTTTGGCAATAATCGTCTGAATTTCGTCAACTGCGATCGGATCGACGCCTGCAAACGGTTCGTCTAAAAATAGAAACATCGGCCCGTCTCGCCCAGCAGCTAAGGCTCTCGCTAGCTCAGTCCGCCGTCTTTCTCCCCCCGAGATTTGAATTCCCAAACTGGATGCTATTTTTTCTAAGCGAAATTCTTGCAACAGGAAATCGACTCGCTGCTTCCATTCCCCACAAGGCACTTGAGTTTGTTCTAGGACTAACAAAATGTTGTCGCGGACGCTCATGTTGCGAAAAATGCTGGCTTCTTGAGCGAGATAGCCTATTCCCAACTCTGCTCGTTTGTGCATCGGCAATTTAGTGATGTCTAAATCGTTGAGCCAAACAGTCCCTTGATTGGGTTTTTCTAATCCGGTAGCTATGTAAAATGTTGTGGTTTTGCCTGCACCGTTGGGGCCGAGGAGTCCGACGATTTCTCCTTGGGCTACTGAAAGGTTGACGCGACTGACTACATTGCGTTTTCCGTAGGATTTGTGAATATTTTCGAGTACAATTTTCATGATTGCCGACGCAATTTCTACCAGCTAAATTTCGGACTGTGGGTTTGTGCGATCGCGTTTGAAGTTTACATTCTACCTTTTCAAACTTTTTAGTTTTTAAAAGACGAAATTTCGCATCTATCTCAAGTAGTATCTTTTTGCCGATGCGAAATTTTGCTGCTACCTGGCGTGTTACTTAGGAGCTGTTCGGGGACGGGCGGGCGGTTTAACAGCGGGATTTGGATTAACCGGAGCTGGTTTGGGCCCGATCGCATTTTGGGCTGCTGCATCTTGTTCTGGCGCCACCAGATAGACCGATTCTACTTGTCCTGGGTTGTCTGGGAGCGCAATAAACCGCCCTTCGTCAATCAGGTATGTGATGGTTTCGCCGCGCAGGCTGTTGCCTTGCTGCAATACGTACACGTCGCCGCTGAGAATGATCCGGCGCTCGCGGCTGAAGTATTGAGCTTGAGCTGCGGTTGCTTGTATTTGGCGGGCTGGGTAGTTGATTTGGACGTTGCCGCGGGCTGTCACGATGCCGGTTTTGGAGTCGGCTTCTTGAACGTCCGATCGCACGGAAAGAGTGCGGGGCGGTGCGGCTTGCGGGTAGGTGGGAGAGGCGATCGCGCTAGCCAGAGTCAGTGGCAACAGCAGCGATAATCCTTTGAATAGGCGGGAACTCAGTAGTTTAGCGGAGGGCATCATAGCTTGCAAGCCTCAAAATTTTTGAAATTGCTGAAGGGCATTATCTCACCCCTGATTTTTCTCTATGGAGATTAGATCCACCACACCCGATCGGTTAGATATTTTATCTTAACGGCCGTGAAAAATTCCCGTGAGGTCGATCGACCTGCCCGAGAGCGTCAACCAATTATCCTAGCAAGACAATAGCGAATTTAACGACGTGTTTGGCTGATTTACAGTTTGTAGTGAGGACTTCAGTCCTCTGGCTGCGGTTTGTAGTGAGGACTTCAGTCCTCTGGCTGCGGTTTGTAGTGAGGACTTCAGTCTTGGGTGTGACTTTTAGTCAATAAACTTGTTGCTTAAATCTTTGATTGATAGTCAACCGCAGATGCAAAGCAGATGTACACAGATGTACGCAGATAATTTGAAGAAGTGTCAACCGTGCATCTGATGTTTCAAAATGTATGGTAATTGCAAGCCTGCAACTTCTGTACCTGCGAACAACGGTACAAAATCAGCAACTTTTTCCGGGCCAGCTTGTTGCAATACGCTCAAAAGTTTAGCACTTTGTCCGAGCAAATCTTCAACAGCAATTCCCGCATAACTCGGTTGATAATAATTGAGCCGATTTATGCCTTCTCCCAGCAAGATGACTGCACCGCGCCAGTTTTGATTGCTTAAGTGATAAAGCGCGACAGAAATTTGCAATATTCCCTGATAAAACCTTTTGTCCGGCTCGCCCGCTTCCATCCACAAAGCCTCTAAGGTATCGTGACAAGCGTAAAAATCTTGGCTGTTAAATTCTTCGATACCTTGCAAAAACTCGATCGGCATTTCATCTGTCATTGATTGAAATTGGGAATTTTCGATTGGGTGCGTGTTTCAGTAGGCAGCGATCTTTTTTTCAATAGCTAAGTCTTAAAAATAGGAACAATAACGACCTATTTTTACAGATAAAATTGGGTCTGAAGCCTCCCCTTTTAGGGGGAAATCAAACAAAATAATTCATTGCTCCAATCCTCTTCTATCGACGGAAGAGGTAGCTGTCAACTGTCAACTGTCAACTGTCAACTGATGAAAACAGCTACCAATTTTACCAGAAATAATTGGTTTAAAGCCAGAGCCCCGATCGGGAGAAATTAAAAGAAGACTATTGATTACTCCAATCTTCTTCCTTTCAGGTAGAGGTCGCTGTCAACTGTCAACTGTCAACTGTCAACTGAAAACCGCCTACTTAACCGATTACATAGTCTCTCTGACTGCTTGAATCTGCTCCATGCTAATTTCCTGATTAGTTCCAGCAAAATCGTTATCTGGCGTCAGAAATAACATACAGTGACATTCTTTCCGCTCGCGCATGGGAATGCAAGGACAGTTCCAGTAGGCGGCTTTGACTTCGGCTTCTTTGTCTTCGTAATGGCGACAAGGGCATAGGGGAGCGCCTAGTTCGTCCTTGTGTTTTGCTAGTCCTTCTATGACGACAGCAGTGACTGAAGGCTCGGAACAAAAGTAAGTACCGGTGCGCTTGGCATAGGTTTCGGAGAAATTCTTCATCGCCTCCAAAGTTTTTTCGTTGGAGAGTTTGGATTTTTCTGTTGTGTTCATAGTTTAGGATCGGAGTTGAGGATGTCACGAGCTTTTCACGATTGTACCCCAGAATGTGATTTTAAACACTTGTATATTTCTCTTTACTTACAAGGAGGAAAAACTTGACAAAAATTGAGTTTTAGGTTGTCGGTTTTTTGGTGATTTTTCTGCATCCCTCCGATTTCGGGAAACTGGCGGTTGACCCGGTTTTTGGAGCTGCTAATAGATTTGGGCGATCGCCCGCCCAGACAAAAACATCCCCCAAAGGGGATTAAAAAGGATAAAATATGAGACCGCTGTCCCTGTTTCCGGCATCTCATGGCAATTTCCCCGCACCCCACCCGCACCAAAAAAGTTCCTTCCTCTGGGCTAATTTGGCCGGCTGACACCGAGTTAGTCGGATTAGTGTTTGAATTGACCCCCCGCGCAGCTAGCTATCTGTACGCGCAGTATGCTATAGGTTTGCACGCTTGGTTTTTGTATCAAATTCAGGAAACTGACCCGGAATTATCGCAACTTTTGCACGACTCGCAGTCAGAAAAAGCCTTTACTATTTCGGGATTGGAGGGTGAGTTGCTCCCAGCCGGTAAGGAATTTCAGCTTTTGGGCGATCGCATTTACCGCTGGTATGTCACAGGACTTTCCCAACGAGTAGTACAATGGCTGAATCAGTGGCTGCAAAATTTGCCCCAAGAGATTGATTTGCGAAATGCTCCGCTACTCATTCGCTCTTGGGAGATTGCTTTTTCTCCGACAACTTACCAGCAATTGCTAACAGCAGAAACTCCATTATCTAAAAACATAAAACTTAGTTTTGTAACTCCTACAAGCTTTCGCAGCAAAGGGCATCACTTCCCGCTACCAGTTCCAGAAAATGTTTTTCACAGCTATTTGCGCCGCTGGAATAACTTTTCGGGTATGAATTTTGACCAAGCAGAATTTATGACTTGGATTGACGAAAATGTAATTATTAGCCGCCACAAGTTGGAGTCGCAAAAGGTGGCGGCTGGCAAAAAAGGTATGGTAACGGGATTTACTGGGGCTGTAGAATTTGCGATCGGGCGATCGGCCGGATTGCGCCCTGATTTTGTACAATTATTTTATGCCTTGGGGCAATTAGCACCTTACTGTGGCACAGGACACAAAACAACTTTTGGATTGGGACAAACCCGATCGCAATGGTTGACAGAATCCCTACCCGAAGTCTCTATCCAAAGCGTATTGGCGGCGCGAATCGATGAATTGACAGATAAGTTTATAGCGCACAGAAAGCGTACAGGCGGAAGTCGGGCTGGTGAGATTGCGGAAACTTGGGCGACGATTTTAGCGCGCCGGGAATTGGGGGAATCTTTGTTGGATATTGCTGCTGATTTGGAAATGCCTTATGAAACTGTGAAAACTTATGTGAAGTTAGCAAGAAGAGCTTTGAAAGTTGAGGATTGAAGCGAAGCAGACACACAACGAAAAAGCCCAGTACGCTGAGCCTCTCATGGAAAAAAGCTCGACGACAGCCAGCCAGACGATGAAGCGGATGGATGAGAAATTTTGATTGAGTTGTCAAATTCATTCGCTGTCGCTTATATTGGTAGTTAGAGCGATCAATTTTATGTGAAAAAAAACGATAACTGGTTGGCGAGTAATTCAATCGATTTACTATTAGGAGACCTGCGAAAAATTCTCGAAGTATTTGATTTATTTTAAGTCCTGGGTTTTGGTTTTTTTACAAGTAATTGTGATTATAATATATCCAGTTTCCACCATTAGTTCTATGCCCGAACCTAAAAATAGATTTAAACTTGGTCTCTTATTAGATCTATATGAGAGCCATTTCTTAAAGCATTCATTTATGCGAAAGTTGCGTTTACGTCATCTGAAGCATTGGTTCAGTTGTCTCAAGCTAGGACAAAAGATTAGTGTGGGCTATGGACTGGCGCTCGGAGTGGCAATTCTGGGAACCGCTACAGGAATATCGATTGCTGACCAATATCATCAACAAGCTGTTAAACACGAACAAGATGCGATCGAAGAAACTCAATCCATCAGTGAATTGCAGATCCACCTCTTTCAAGTTCTCCTCCACCAACAGCAGATCCTGATGCTATTGGAGAATCGGGATTTGCTAGACCAACAGTATTCCTATTTTTTAAACCATGTGGATCTATTCAAAAAAGAATGGTCTGAGTTTAAAGCATCGGAAGGAGATACAAAAAATGCTAAGGTTGAGGAGTCACCTGGTGAAATAGAGACCCTCAAACGTTTTCTGCAAGCCAATGAAGAGATTCCAGAGGTTTACTTGCAGCAGACAGAGGCGATATTAAAGGCAATTAATACCGCTGAATTATCACCCGCAGAAATTCAGATATTCCGCAGCCAGCTCTTGACTTTTGGCAGCAGTCCTGCATCGCTGCAATTGAAGAAATTTTTACAAGATATAGAGCAATTAAAGGTAAGAGCGTATAAAGAGTACAGAGAAGCAAAAACTGAGTTTGAAAATGTACAGGTGCTACGAGTGCAGGTTATTGCTGGGAGCATGATTTTGTCAGTGGCGATTGGGATTTTCCTCGCGATTTATACCAGTCGGGCGATCGCTCGTCCCCTCCAACAAGTGACCATTATTGCTCAGGAAGCAACCCAAACTGGCAATTTTGATTTACAAGCTGCTGTTACCACTAAAGATGAAATTGGTATATTAGCAACAGCTCTAAATAAACTGATTCGACGAGTCAAGCAACTGCTACAGGAACAACAAGCCGCATCCACAGAACGCCTAATTCAACATGAAAAAATGGCGACTTTGGGACAGTTGATTGCAGGAGTAACCCATGACATTAACAATCCAATTAATTCCATAGCCGGCAACCTAACCCATACAGAAAGATACCTAAAAGACTTACTAGAACATTTGCACATCTATCAGCAGCATTACCCCGAACCTGCGTCAGAAATTGTCGAACACGCTGAAGCCATTGAGCTAGAATTTGTAGAAGAAGATATACCCCTAATGCTTGCATCTCTTCAGCAGAGTGCTGAACGTATCCGCGATATCAGTTATTCCATGCGGTTGTTCGCACGAGCAGACTCTTCCCAAAAGATTGCTTTCGATATCCACGAAGGCATCAACAGCACGCTATTAATTTTAAAACACCGACTCAAAGCTAATAATAATCATTCGGAAATTACTGTCACCAAAAACTACGGTAACTTGCCAAAAGTTAAATGTTTTGCTGGACAACTAAATCAAGTATTTATGAACATTATCGGTAATGGGATTGATGCCCTAGAGGATGCAATGGATCGAAGTAAAAATTCTGATGATTCTGAAGTCGTCCTGATTCCTTTAATTAAAATTCAAACTAAAATTGTCGAAGATAATTGGGTCAGAATTACGATTGCTGATAATGGTTCAGGCATCGATGAAGCGTTTAAATTACGGTTGTTTGAGTCATTCTTTACAACCAAAGATGCTGGGAAAGGCACCGGGCTAGGACTCTCAATGAGTCACCAGATTGTGACCCAAAAGCACGGGGGGAAACTCTACTGCCATTCCCAAATTGGACAGGGAACGGAGTTTGTGATTGAGTTACCTATTGGTTAATTTCAATGAATAATCAAAAGCAGAGTTATACGAATTTTTTATGAGGCTGCATAGAATCCGAATACAAATTAGGTACGTAGTTGCGCTTCAGCGCTCTTTCCTAATATTATCAAGAGCGCTGAAGCGCAACTACATACCTATGATGACAATAAAATCACCCTGCTTATTAAGGGGGACTTAGGGGGATCGGGATATGTGCAACTTCAGATTAAATTGGTATTAAGGGTCAATTTGACCGGGTGAAAATATTATATCGTTCGCTCTCATACGATTTAAAATTATTTATTAGCATTTTGGACAAATAGATAAATATCATCCCGCTGATATTTGAGTCTAAATTGGGGATGGTTGGCGACTTGAGTTATGAGGTTTTGCACAAAAGCTCGATCGCTCATCCAGCCAGGATACCTCAGATTGAGCAAGACATACTCAAACTCTGCGAGATTTTCAGGAGGCGTCTGAGCCTGAGTTAAGCGTACTACAGGGCGGTGCGTTAGGTGCGGAGCCATGTGAGAAGTGGTTAAAACACTACCTTTGGTGTTGACGAGAGTGATGGCTTCTCTGCTAGCCGGCAAAGTGTCGATGGCATCTAGATAAATAGTCCAAAAATAGCCGTACTTCGCTAAAGCTAAGAAACCAATTAACGACCAAATTACAATGACTCTCGGCAACTGATAATCTGGCATTGGCAATCTATCAAATATTGTCTTTACCTGTTGCTGATTCCTATCTGCCAAAGTCGAAATTACCGCCACCAACAAAAACGGCAATATCGGAATAGAATATTGATGGATCAAGTCTCGTTGAGCCGGGATATCCGAAAGAATATTCATGGCTAACATCGGGGAAGCGCTAATTAAAGGTGTCAGATGCCGTGGCGAAATCCACCAAATTACAGGTAATACTAACAAGGCTAAATATTGAAAAGTATCAGCCGAAAACAAACGCCCTAAAATCAGATTTGGTTTCAAGATTAAATTAACAGCTATTTCTAAAACCGAGTTTCCCAAATATTGATATCGCCCGATTCCCGCGTGTTCTCTTCCCTGATTAAAATATGGTATAACTCCCTGAGTAACTACTAAAAACCAACCTACCCCGACAAATAGAGCTATCAGCCCGCAATTGCGTTTTTTGTCAAAACACAACAGCCACAATCCCATCGCAGCTACAGTTAAAGATAACACGGCTTTGCAGCTCAAAACTAAGACGATGGCCGCACAAAACCACAGAGTTTTATTGAGTCGTGCGGCGAGGATGGCTGCTAGCAGTGCGGGCAAAGCAATGACTTCGGGGTGGAAGTCGAAGAGGTTGACATTGAAGACTAAGGGGTAGAAAAGGTAGATACAGGCGATCGCCCGAGCTATACTATTCTTTAATCCGGCTTGACTGGCCAAACACCAAACTGGCCAAGCCCCGGATGCTAAGGCTACTGCTTGCACTAACAACAGCCAGTGAACATTGGGATATATTTTGTAAAGCCAACCGACGGGATACATCACCCCAGCGGCATGATTTCCTAGGTGATGAATTTCGAGAAATGAGGAAAACGGCGTCTTTCCTTGACTGATAAGATACGCTACTTGATCGTAAATTCCGAGCTCAAAGGCGTTGGATTCAAGCAGGGCGTGGCGTACACTGCTGCAGAGGAAAAATATCAGGGCAAAAAGGGCGATTTGCCAAATTACTGGATGATATTTTAGCTTAAAATTGTTCATAGTCTTAGCCGGGGCGGGTTTATTTGATTGATGCACTTTCTCAAAGACAATGGTGAACCCGCCCCTACAGAAATTACGGTTAATTCACCAGATTTTATTTTATACCTATTTTAAACTAAATAACAGTATTCTTGTCCCCCCCCTTACCAAGGGGGGGCTAGGGGGGGTCGAAGAGTGTTGCACAATTTTAGATAAATGGTATTACTTATTATCATACTATTTGCGGACTTTTTGAAACAAAAATACATCGTCTTGCTGATAGCTTATTTGAAACAAAGGAGATTTTTTCAGTTGAGTCACAACACTTGCAGCAGTATCCGCAGTATCGTGCCAAGGATGGCGCATATTTAATAGTACATACTCAAATTCATTTAAACTTTGTCCGTTGGTAACTTGATGCAACAATTTAATTGTTGTACGATGAGCGAGATGAGTTGCTAGGGAATTATCTGTCAACACATTGCCTTGAGTTTGCACTCTATTAATTGCCTGTCGCGTCGCTTGCCAAGTATCTAGAGACTCTAAATAAATGGTCCCAAAATACCCATATTTTGCTAAAATCAAGAAACTCAAAAAAGACCACAAAACCAACAATTTTGACACATTAGCAAACAGCAATTTTCCCCACCTCCAACTGCGGCGAATCCACAGGCGGCTCATCCAGATATGTTTGACAGATTTAAGCGAAATCTTTTTCGAGATGGGCTTCCAAATTCGGAGTATCAAATTCCGGTGATTCCATAAATAGTTTCGGAAATTTTTCCAAAAATCATTGCCTCTTATCTGTCTGTCTGCTAGTGTAGAAATTACCACGATTAATAAAAATGGAAATATCGGTACCGAATACTGGTGAATCAAATCTCGTTGGGCTTCAATATCCGAAAGAATATTCATCACTAGCATGGGAAAAGCACCAATTAATGGTGACAGGTGACGCGGCGAAAGCCACCAAATTACAGGGGAAAATAATAAAAACACATAGCCGAAAGTCCCAGCAGAAAACAAACGCCCTAAAATGAGATTTGGTTTCAAGATTAAATTAATCGCAATTTCCAAAACAGAGTTTCCTAAATACTGGTATCGCCCGACACCTGCGTGTTGTTTGCCTTGATTAAAATATGGTACGATTGCTTGAGTGGCTATCAAAAACCAGGCTGCACCGAGAAACATAGCGATGAGTCCGCACTTGCGAGTTTTTTCAAAGAAAAACAGCCAAACACCCATCATCAAAACTGTCAAAGATAGCACGGCTTTGCAGCTTAAGATTAGGAGGATGGCGGCACAAAACCACAATGTTTGATTGAGTCTGGCGGCTAGGATTGCTGCTAAAATGGCGGACATTGCTATGACTTCGGGGTGGAAGTCGAAGAGGTTGACGTTAAATACTGCGGGATATAGCAGATACATGGCTGCAACTGCGATCGCCTTTGGTTCAGTTAATCCCGCTTGACGTGCTAAACTCCAACTAGGCCAAGCACCTAAGGCCAGGGCAAAAGCTTGGACGAATAACAGCCAGTGCACGTCGGGATATATTTTGTAGAGTAAAGCTAGGGGATAGAAGATAAAGGCAGCATGATCTCCTAAAATATTGATTTCCATTAATGAGGAAAATGGTGTTTGATTTTGGGAGATCAAGTAAATTGCTTGGTCAAAAATGGCTAAGTCGTAGGCAGTGGAATGAAACAAAGCGTGGCGTGCACTGCTGGCTGCAAATAAAATTATCGTTGTTACGACAACCATTAACAATACTGGATGGGATTTTGGGGATTGTAAGGTTAGCATTTTCTTGGTTTAAGCGGCGATGCGTTTAAATAGTAGAACTTGGTTTTTTTGATAAGTTAATTGAAAAGTGCGATCGTTTTTAAGTTGATTTGCTAAGGTGTTACCAATTTTTTCGGTATCTGGCCACGGATGGCGGAGGTTTAATAATATATATTTAAATTCAGCTAAATTTGTTTGAGGTGAAATTTGTGAAAGCAATTTGACTGTAGGGCGATGGGCAAAGTGAGGAGCAAGTCTATTATCTGTTAAAATACTGCTTTGGGTTTGAACTTGGGCGATTGCTTCCCGTGTGGCTTGCCAGGTATCTAGTCTACTTGCATACAGAATAAAGTCTTTGGATTCTCCCAGCAATAGGAAAATTATTAATGACCAAATTACCATTGCTTTGGGTAATTGCATTCCGAGCCACAGTTGCGGAATTGGGATTTTTTTTAAGCGTAAATTAGCTATTTTTGGTAATTGAATATTTTCTGGATTGAGAGATGTAGCTTGACTTACGTTTTTGATTGCTGCTGCTTGGGCGATAATTGCTAAGATTAAAAATGGAACAATTGGTACTGAATATTGATAAGCTAAACTCCGTTGAAATGGTAAATCGGAGAGGATATTGATAATTAATGTAGGGATGGCTGGAATTAAGGCTGTTAAATATTTGAGGTTGGTGGGGCGGGAAAATGGCAGCAACAGCCAAATCACGGGTAAGGTGAGAATAAATAAGTATTTGAATGTGTCGAAGGAAAGAATTTTTCCTAATACTAGCTGTGGTTTTAATATGAGGTTGATGATGATTTCGAGGACGGATTTGCCTAAATAGCCATAACGCCCGACTCCGGCGACTTCGCTACCGCTAAAGTAGGGGATGATTTTTTGGGAAGCTATCAAAAACCATGCTACACCGAGTAAAAGCGCGATCGCCCCAAACCGTTGTTTTTTTTCGCAAACAAACAGCCATAAGCCAATGGCAGCAACGGTTATAGACAAAACTGCCTTACAACTCAACACGAGCAGAATTGCGGTACAAAACCACACCAGTTTATTTAAGCGCGCTGCTAAAATTGCTGCTAACAGTGCGGGTAAAGCGATTACTTCCGGGTGAAAATCAAATAAGTTGATGTTGAATACCACCGGATAGAGCAAATAAATTAGGGCGATCGCGCGAGACTGTTCTTGATTTAAACCCGCCAAACGCGCTAAACTCAAGCTAGGCCAAGCTCCCAGCGATAAAGCAACTGCCTGTACCAAAAACAGCCAATGCACATCCGGGTAAATTTTGTACAGCAAAGCCAGCGGATAATAGATTACCGCAGCGTGATCTCCCAAAATATGAATACCCATCAAGGAAGAAAACGGCGTTTGGTTTTGACTCAGCAAGTAAATTGCTTGGTCAAAAATTCCCAAATCGAAGGCTGTGGATTGGAATAAAGCGTGCCGCAAACTGCTACAGGCAAAGAAAATTGTAGCAGCAATCGCGATCGCCCAAATCAAACTCGACGGTAAGCGCGATCGACCTTCTTCTGTATTTTCCCCGATTCCAACGCCGATATCCTCACGGTTACCAGCAAAATTTTCCCCATTCTCCATGAAATCTGGCACTAACTGACTGCTCAAAATATGATTCCCTCAAATATGCTTGCCACGCCATAGTTCAATACGGTTCACTTAAAACTATTTATGCGCCGGAGATCCCCCTAAATCCCCCTTAATAAGGGGGGACTTTGAAAGCATTCTTGTCCCACCCCCTACTCCCCTTTTTTAAGGGGGGTGCCAGGGTGATCTGTCTTAATTGAACCGTATTGCGCCATAGTTAACCGCTAATTTGAGTCCGGTAATCGTAATATTAGAATGATCCACAAAACCTTAAAAAATTGTGAAAGCAATAACTCTTCTCGGCTCCACAGGCTCCATCGGCACTCAGACTCTGGATATTGTAGCTCAATACCCGGAACAATTTCGGATTGTCGGGTTAACAGCCGGACGAAATGTAACGTTACTGTCACAACAAATTCGCCAGTTTAAACCGGAAATAGTCGCGATTTGCGACGAAGATAAATTAGAGGAATTGCAAAGGGCGATCGCAGATCTCGACCCTCAACCTATTTTACTTGCTGGCGAGTCAGGCGTTGTCGAAGTTGCCAAATATGGCGATGCTGAAGCCGTCGTCACCGGCATAGTTGGCTGTGCCGGTTTGTTACCAACAATTGCCGCCATCAAAGCAGGCAAAGATATCGCCTTAGCCAATAAAGAAACATTAATCGCCGGCGGCCCCGTTGTCAACCCCCTGATCGAAAAATACGGGGTTAAAGTATTGCCGGCAGACTCAGAACATTCAGCAATTTTTCAATGCCTCCAAGGCATACCGGCGGGAGGTTTGCGCCGAATTATTCTCACAGCTTCGGGCGGTTCTTTTCGAGATTTGCCGATCGACAAATTAGCACAAGTAACAGTCGCCGATGCCTTAAAACATCCCAATTGGTCGATGGGGCAGAAAATCACCATTGATTCTGCTACTTTGATGAATAAAGGATTGGAAGTAATTGAGGCTCATTACCTGTTCGGGATGGATTATGATGACATTGATATTGTCATCCATCCCCAGAGTATCATTCACTCGTTAATTGAGCTACAAGATACATCCGTTTTGGCACAATTGGGCTGGCCGGATATGCGTTTGCCCCTACTTTACGCTTTGTCTTGGCCGGAGCGAATTCAGACAGATTGGCCGCAGCTAGATTTGGTAAAATCCGGTGATTTAACTTTCCGAGAACCCGATCACGAAAAGTATCCCTGTATGCAGTTAGCCTATGCGGCGGGACGTGCGGGCGGTTCGATGCCGGCGGTACTGAATGCGGCAAACGAACAGGCGGTAGCGCTATTTTTGGAGGAAAAAATTACATTTTTGGATATTCCGAAATTAATTGAAAAGGTGTGCGACAAACATCAAGCCGACAACTGTGAAAGTCCGGCTTTGGAGGATATTCTGGCGGCGGACAAGTGGGCGCGGCAGGAAGTTTTGGCTGCAAGTGTCGAATTGGGCGATCGCATTCTTTCGGTGCGCTAATTCTTTAGTTCGTAGTGCGGACTTCAGTCCGCATAAAAACCAGAGGATTAAAGTCAATCATCGAGCATCTCAGCTTTGCATTTATAGTGCTGTCCCCGCTCGCGATTTGTAGAATACGCGAGCGGGGACAGCACTACAATCAAAAAATGCTTTTAACAAAACTGATGCTCCCGTCAATGATTGTGTCAGCAAATTTGCGCTTACCCACAAGCCCTAGGAGTGAATTAATTCCCCGTCTCATAGAAGACAGTCGGTTGAAACCGACTGCTCAATCTTGATAAATATCCAGTCCTGTTTCAGAGGACTTTAGCTATGAGACAGGGGTTTTTAACCCCTGGCGGACTATGCCAAAAAGTGCAAAATATCCAGCAAAGCCAAATCAAAGTTTTGGGCGATCGATTCTTGAATCCCTTGATAAAATAGAGCTATGAGTTCCATTTCAGGAAGCAACCGATGCAAACAGAAACCAAACCAACAGTATTTGAGCTAAATCAACTAATTATCCCACCCGGCAATAAAGTGCAGTTACAAAACGTTAGCTGGGAAATGTACTCGTCTATCCTAGACGAGCTAGGGGAAGGTTACGCAATTCGACTTACTTATTACGAAGAAATACTGGAAATCAGGATGCCACTACCAAAACATGAAAAAGCTAAATCATTAATTGGATACTTTGTCAACGTGCTTTTGGAAGAACTTAATATAGATTGTGAAGTTTTAGGTTCTACTACATTCAAAAGCAAAGAAATGCAGAGTGGCGTAGAGCCTGACGATTGTTTCTATATTCAGAACCAAGCTGCTATCATAGGTAAAGATAGAATAGATTTAACAGTAGATCCGCCTCCCGATTTGGCGATCGAGATTGACAACTCCTCACAAACCAGTTTAAACAGCTATCAAGCTTTGAAAGTGCCGGAACTTTGGAGATATGACGGGCGAACCCTGAAAATCTATCTGCTTCAAGACGGAAAATATACTGAGTCCGATACTAGCCAAAATTTCCCCGACTTTCCCATTATTGATGTAATTCCCCAATTTGTCGATCGCGCCAACACCCAAGGAAGAAGCCCAACAATCAGAGCATTTCGAGCTTGGGTAAAAGAGCAACTTCAAATCAAAGACTCCTAGCGGCGGGTTTCACTAATTTTTGACTGGCGCCGCCAAATCAGTCGCACTCATCTTTTCGTACATTTCAAAAGGTTGGTGAATCCAAGGATTATCCGGCAAATAATCTACATAATAATCCGGTTTCGCCGCAGAACAAGCCTTGTACCAAAGCACAGCAGTCCGAATTTCCTGAATATCCTCGCCGTAACGACTCTTCAGCCAAACAATAGCTTGCTCTAAACTAATTCCCGAATCCACCAAATCGTCAACTAGCAGAATCTGGCTGCCCAAATTATCGCCCACCATTGTCAAATCCCGCGCAAACTCGATCGCCCGCCGGACTTTTCCCTCCGCCCCACCATAGGACGAGGCCGCTAAAATCGCCAGAGGTTTGTCGAAAATCCGCGACAGAGTATCGCCGACACGCAGCCCTCCCCTCGCCAAACAGACAATGCGATCGAATTTCCATTGAGATTCATTAATTTTTACTGCCAAATCCTCAATTTTTCGATGGTACTCAGACCAAGAAACGTAAAGGTCGCTCATGCCTAATATTATTATTGAAATATCAAAGATATTATTCAATATTTTGGGAAAAATGACATGAATGCAGAGGAACTTCTCAGACGGTATGCAGCCGGAGAACGGGTTTTTCGTACAGTTGATCTGGCTGGGATCGATATGTCAAGGACAAATTTGCGCGATATAGACCTGACAGGAGCTAGTTTAACAGGTGTAAGTGCGATCGGCATAACGCTCTACAGAGCCAATCTGTATCAAGCAGATATCAGCAAAGCTGACTTCTCCCAAGCCAACCTCATGTCGGCTAATTTCGGCGAATGCGAGGCGATGGGAGCGAATTTGAGCGGAGCTATCTTGCGGAGTGCCGTGCTCAGCGGGGCAGATTTTACGGGGGCGAGTCTCAGGGGTGCAGACATCAGAGATGCGAACCTTCAACGGGGAGTTTTGATTCAAGTTTATGCAGTTAACGCTAACTTGCAAGGTGCCAATTTGACAGAAGTAAAACTTTGCGGAATTAACCTGACTCAAGCAAATTTAACTGACGCCAACTTAACACAAGCCGATCTCAGCCATGCTAACCTCACTCAAGCAAATTTGAGTTGGGCTAATTTGACAGAAGCAAATCTCCAAAAAGCTAATTTGAAGGGAGCAGATTTGAGCGGAGCTAATCTGACTTGTGCAAATCTGCATCTAGCAGATTTGAGTGGAGTTTCTCTTAAGGGAGCAAATTTCAGGGGAGCAAACTTGCATCAAGCTTATTTGCGCGGGACAAATTGGAAGGAGGCGAATCTGAGAGAGGCTATGATGCCTGACGGCACAATTTCTGAGTAAATAAGCTGGCAACACAGAATTTAAAACCGCAGGGTGCTGGTGTCGCACCCTACATTTAGCTTAATTCCAGATTTTATTGAGGGGATTTAATTAAAGCTTCAGGTTTCCTCGCCCAAAAACGGATACAGCTATCCGAGATTCGCCTAGTGAAGAGTCAAAAATTTTAGATTAAAGTTCAATCTCCAGATTCATCTGTTGATAAAATTTCTTATCTAAAATGTAAATTCTCAAATCTAAAAATGATTGACAGTGCATTGAAAGAAAAGTGACAAAATTTTGGGCAACAGTTTAATCTACAACTTTCAGCCAGCCCCGGCGAACCGCGTGGAGCAAGCGGTTGATGGCTGTTTGATCTTCTTCGGTAAGACAGTCATTTAATAGCGCTGTCTTGAGCTGTTGTCGGTGAGTGGGAGTCAGCAGACCGGAGTGATATACCTGAAACACTAGCTCTGCGATCGTAAATTGAGGTAAAAACGTTTGGGTCATCATTAGTTTTTTTTTGAAATCACTTTTGATAGTATTGACTGATTTTCCCAATATTTATGTGATTCAAATACGCCAGTAAATGTGATCGATTCTGTCTTGATTGGTGATTTGTGTCAATCGGACTTGGGGAGCGGATGTTTCCTCGATCGAGAGAGCATCTCGAAACACAAACCCCGTCCCGATTCCTCCTTTTTAGTAACTCCAAAATCTGTGTTTTTTGTTAAAAGCTGCTGACAAACAAGTTAATATTAATTTAACAAATCACTAAGTATGTCCTTACCAATAAACATAGATGCGTTGAGGGGTGAGAACACTCATTTACTCTTTTGTATATGAGCGATCTTGATGGTGAAGAATACCTACAATATACTATCTTTATTTTTAGGATGACTGCTAAGTAATTACTACTAACTAAATCGACCCATATTAAACGTAAAACTTTTATGGTGTTGAGAAACCCACTTGGCTTGCATTTACTGGGTATCTTTGTGTAGTTTTTTTTCCGTAGATATACTTAATGAGTCCCCGCTGCTGACTACTGACTACTGTCCGCGTGCGGGGACAGCACTAAGGACTGTTAACGGTTTTGCATCAAAAATCCCGGCATCTTCAAGAAACCGGGTGCGATCGCCACGATCGCAACAAAAAATATTTTTGAGAGGTTAATGGAGAGACCTACTCAGGGAAATCTTACTTGCGGGCAAAGCTTTACACCAGACAGATCGGAACTACCGATCTAAACTTACTGTCTGACGGTACTAATCGGAAATTCTGACCCATCCGCGGCGGATGGCGTGAAGTATACGGTTGACTGCATCTCGATCGTCTTCGTTGAGAGCGCTTTCACAAAGTGCACGCAGTCCGTGACTTTCGGTACGACTCAGATTGCCCGAATGCGTGACTTGATAAAATAGTTCAGCGATCGTGCGATCGGATTTTAAAGTCAGAGTTTGCATGAAATCTCGTTGAACTCTACTATTCTAATATCCAGCATTTGAAAACAGAGTAGGGTGATGGCCGTCGGCTAAGCTCTGTGATCTTTCTGAGATCTGCTTGCGATCTAAATCACTAAGTGTACGTGAGTCAAATCACCTAAAAGGAGAGACCTCGATCGCATTTGCTGTGATTGTGGCGGTAGCCTCCTGGTTGGACGAAACCTCAAAAACTCCTGATGGCAAGACTTTGAGTGCGATTGTTGGTGGTTTCGTCGGTGTGCCTCCGACATCCTAGGCTGTGGACTCCCAGACTTGTGAAACTGTTCGTTTTCAACACTCCTCACTCCCGGCCTCCAGTTGCGATCGGCGAGCCACAGCCTGAGATACAATAAATTATCAATACTTCGACCCCATCTATAGGCAGGCAGGTAAAAGAATGCTCATTATTGGCTACTTTTCGGTTTCCTTAATCGTTTTTGTGGTTTGGTTCATTGTTTTTTGGAACGATACTTCAACATCCAAAAAAGACTTGCTCTCTTGGGTGGCCTTACTACTCGGCCCCCTGGTTTGGCCTATTGTTCTACCCTTATCCCTGTTCCAAATTAGTAGCAGAAAGTCGGTTGAACAAGAAGCTAAATCAGAGCAAAAATTATAGTAAATTGTGGAATTAACTGACTCAAACATAGTTAGTCAGCTTGCCTGAATCATCATTCCTCGCTCCTCCCATCCAGTAAATCATCTTGTTTTATGACAAAACGTGGCATCTAGAAGGTGGAATCAGATAATAAAAATGCTGAATCCTAAAACAGTATGTTTTTACCCCTATCAAATTCTGCCTTCTGTTTTTTGATGCCTGCTGTTATTTGGTCAGATTGTGATTTAAGGCTGCCACTCAGTCAAAAGTGTGAGACCCCGATTTTGGACAGCGAACGCAACATTTTTTCAGTCATAAATTATCTGCCACCTCCACCAAGCTCAAACTTAACAGGCAATATAACACGTTCTCTTGCTAGCCAGAGTATAACTTCAGACATATTTTAGCGTTCCGCTTACAACTTAATAATTTTTATTATTTCCGGCTTCTGCTTACCATTAATCGAATTGGCGAAAATTATTGCTGGTTTTTGATAAAAAGCTATAGCCTTTCTCAAAAAGATGAGGTATGACTTACAGCTTGTATAACCCTTAAACGTATAGGGCCTTC
The DNA here is from genome assembly GCF_020883045.1 of Microcoleus sp. CAWBG58. Classification (NCBI taxonomy): domain Bacteria; kingdom Bacillati; phylum Cyanobacteriota; class Cyanophyceae; order Oscillatoriales; family Microcoleaceae; genus Microcoleus; species Microcoleus sp. CAWBG58. Next base: position 114,472 of record NZ_JAHRFA010000007.1, read on the forward strand.
TTCCCAACAACGTCCGCGAATCTTTCGCTAGATCCGCTATATATTTTTTACGCTATAAGCTTTTGATGCTAGATATTTCCAGATTGTAACAGCTTTTCAACAGAAAATTGTAGAGTTCGATATCGCCACAATTCCCAAACTCTTACCACAGTTAGATACACAATTAAAGGCAGAGACTTCAATATGAAATAGCCAACAAAACTATTGCTTGTCTCAAGCAGGACTTGTTTGATGGGAGGAATGACGAGTGAGTTTATGAGGCGAGCGATGGGATTTTGATCTGGTGCTGCATTTTTGGGAACTTCCCCAAAACAGTGCCGTCACAGTATCAGAATTTACTATTTGTACAAACAGTTAGGAGTGAAAATGAACGAAATGTCTGAGAAGCGAATTTATGGAATTCTTAACGCAGTGTCGCTGCTAGCGCTGACCTACTATGCAGCGACTTCAATCAATTATCTTTTCCAAACTGACGCTCACATCTACAGCTACGACAGCCAGAGCTATGTCAACGGGTCACCAGCAGACTTAGAATCACACTGAGCGGGTAAATAGTACAGCTTGTCTATGAATGCCAACGATTTTTTGGGGAAATAGCTAATCGTTGATTTATTGCGATCGATCGCGTCGGAATTAGCAATTAGCAATAAATAATTGCTGAAAACTAGAATTTATAAAATTAAATTTTTAAATATAACTGTATTCAAAGTTACCTCAGATTTAGGCAGCACAGACACTTTTACAAAGGGCTGCTATTGATTTGTTGTGCAAAACTGTGTTGAGGTGCTTCCCATGACACAAAATATCTTATGCACGGGTCATTCCCACAGATAACCTGTGGGGATCGTTGGTTTCGGCTTCTAAAACTTTGCTGCTTAAGGCTTTGGAGGCCAATCAAGTTTTTTTGTTTTTTGGGCGGAACTAATATTTTAACTCAACAGTCAGGTTGATTGAAGCGTACTAAGAAATGGCACTCTGTTAATTATTACGCAATCCTGACGATCGCAATTTGTGCGATCGACAATTATTTTATTAGCCATCTGGCGTGCAAGTTCTATCAAAGAGCATAGTCCCATTAAAAATGGTACATGAAAGCCTATAGCAGCCGGGTCAATCTGGGTCTCAACCGATGTCCCGTTTAATTGATGAAATCCCGTTGAAGGGAACAAGTAGAAAAAATAATTGAGGGGGGGAATGTAAATGACACAGGTAACTAATCCAACTCAGCCAGCATCTGCGGTTGAAAATCGTGGGGGTGGACTTGATATTATCGGCACCCAAGGCGATAACAGGATACGGGGAACGATCGAAGAGGATATCATCCTAACTTTTGGGGGCAACGATATCATTGCTGGTGGCAGTGAGAATGACCTGATTTTTTCAGGAGGTGGCAATGATAGTGTGGGTGGTGGCAGCGACAATGATACTGTCTATGCTGGTACAGGAAACGATGTAGTCGATGGTGGTAACGGCAACGACACACTCTTCGGCGGTAAAGGTTTCGATCTCGTCAACGGCGGTGATTGGGATGATTTCGTCTCCGGAGATCGGGGCAATGACACGGTACTTGGCGGATCGGGTAACGATACTGCTTTGGGTGGTGACGGCAACGATATCGTCTTGGGCGGTGACGGCAACGACAGTCTGTTCGGCGGTCGAGGTAACGATACTGTCGATGGCGGGAGAGGGGATGACTTTATCTCTGGCGACAGAGGAGCTGATCTTCTGACTGGCGGTGCCGGTAGCGATACGTTCTACTTTGCTGGTGTTGGTGGCGATTATGGAATTGACACAATTACCGACTTTAACCCCGGTGAAGATAAACTCAGTTTCGATCGCAATGCTTTCTCTGGTTTGGGTGGCTCTTTCGATGCTACCGACTTTATCGTGGTTGCTGGTTTTGCTCCCGGAAGCGCACCAGCAAATACTTTGAACAAGATCGTCTACGACCCGCAAAACGGTTTGTTGTACTACAATCCAGGTAACGGCGGAGTGAAGACTGTGGCTCAACTGCAACCGGGGCTCAATCTTAGCTCTACTGCTGTCAGCAAGAACAACTTCGAGCTGTTCTAGAGAAACTAGCTATTGTGAGAACAGCACCGGACAGATTCCGGGGCTGTTCTCACGCGGCAGTCTGACAATTTTGACGGCTTTCAACTTAGTTCTGCCACAGGCAGAACTAAGTTGAAGGCTTCAATCTTAAGAAAGTGATCCTATGTGTTTAAGTAATCGATCGCCAAATCGATCGCCAAAATATAAATAATCTTAGAGTATAAAAATCTCAAATCATAACTCTGGGGGTTCACGCCGATGGGCTGAATTTCGAGGGAATAATGTGCTGGTCAACAAATTTTATTTTTCGGGAACTCTGGGCGGAACTTAAAAGTCTCGTGATTCAGAGTCTACTGAAAAATCGCAACTCAGTTTAAGCTCGATTGCGGGCGATCGAACTTACGGGCGATCGACAGCTGCCAAGGACTGCGGTGCAATTTCTCAATCTTGAGAGCATACTCCCATTAACAAATGGTCTATGTGTATTTCTGGCTACAGTTTAAAAAATAAGTAGCCGCACCCAAGGTACGTATGGTAGACTCACAAACGTTTAAGTGCAATATTTTCGTGCTAGAGGAGGGAGTGATGGAGTCGAGAGTCCAAGGCAGAAAACAACTGATACTTGCTGCTCAACGAATACCAGATTCAACTCGCGGTTCCCGGCTCCCTGCTGACAAATTAAATTACATGACAGCTTATAGCAGCCGGGTCAATTAGGGTCTCAACCGATGTCCGGTTCGATTTATTGAATCCCTTTGGAGGGAAAAGTGTATTGTAGAAAAGTGATTCATCTTTTAGGAGGAGTGTAAATGACACAGGTAACTAATCCAACACAACCAGCAGTTTCTCTACCAGGAGCTGGCGGCTCTAGTGTTGTCGGTCTCGGAACCGCAAACAGATTAAGTGCAGGCAATCTCAACGATATCATCCTGACCTTTGGGGGCGATGATGTCATCGCCGGCAACGGTGGGGACGACATCATTTTTTCCGGTGGCGGCAATGACAGTCTCGGCGGCGGCAGCGGTAACGATGCCCTCGTTTCAGGCAGTGGCAACGATGCTGTCTCTGGTGGTGACGGCGATGATAGAATCTTTGGCGGCAAAGGGAATGACCAGCTTGACGGCGGTGCTGGCAATGACTTGGTTTCTGGAGACCAAGGCAACGATCTCGTACTCGGCGGAACTGGTAACGATACCCTGTTTGGCGGCCAAGGCAGCGATACTGTCAGCGGTGGCGATGGCAACGATACCATCTGGGGCGGTAAAGGCAACGATACTGTCGATGGTGGCGCTGGTAATGACTTCGTATCTGGCGACAGAGGCAGCGATGTCCTGACTGGCGGTGCTGGTAGCGACACGTTCTACTTCGCGAGTGCTGGCGGCGATTTCGGCGTAGACACGATCACTGACTTTACGCCTGCTGAAGATAAGATCAGATTGAAGACGACCGGCGGCGGCGTGTTCGGTGCTTTGGGCAACAGCGTCGATACCAGCGAGTTTGTTGTCGTTTCTGGTTTCAGCGCCAGCAGCCCAGGATCCACCACTAACAAGTTGATCTACGACCCGACAAACGGTGCGTTGTTCTTCAACAGTGGCAACGGAGTGCTACAGGTTGCTCAGTTGCAGACTGGCCTGACTATTACCTCGAACAATTTCGAGGTGTTCTAAAACAACTGGCGGTTGTGGGGCGACACCGGATTTTATCCGGGGCTGTTCTCACAAAAGCCGATAGTTTGAAAGGATTTCAACCTCATTCTGCCAACAGCGGGGTGAGGTTGAAATATTCAAGGGATCAGTTCAACAGTTGACAGTTGACAGTTGACAGTTGACAGTTGACCTCTGCCTAAAAGTCAGAGTAGGGGAGTAATGAATAGTCTGATTTTAATTTCTCCCGCTCCGGGAGAGGCTTGCAACCAATTCTTTCTGGTAAAGCAAGAGCATTAAAAAAAATCGACTAACACCGATCGACCGAATTAATATTTTATTTTGCCTTCTGACATCATGTGCGATCGATTACTATAACAAAAAACTGTTCGTAGTGCGGACTGAAGTCCGCAGCATATTGCGGACTGAAGTCCGCACTACGAACGACCCGATCGCCTAAAATATAGATAGTCTGAAAAGATCAAAGTTTTAAAATCAGAATTTATAAGTTTTCCTGAAGCGGTAAAGCAACCGCAACTGCACCGCAAGCAATGACCACTCAAGAATACATCCGGCAAGCCCAAGTTTATTTGAACCAGGGAAAGTTAAGTCAGGCGATCGATTTTTGCCATCAGGCGATCGAACTACAGCCATTTTCGCCGCTAGCTTACACCACTTTAGGCGAAATCCTCGAAGCGAGCGGAGATCCGACGGCAGCAAGAGATGCTTTTGTGCAAGCTTTGGAGATTTCGCCGACGTTTGTGCTGGCCCATGCTTACTTGGGTCAACTTTACAGCGAGTATTGCTGGCTGGATGAGGCGGCTTTTCACTACGTCAAAGCTCTGGAGTTGAAGCCAGACTGGCCGGAGTTAAATTATAACTTGGGAAATGTTTTTCACAGTCAGGGTAATTTGTTGGGGGCGATCGACTGTTACCGCAAGGCGATTGCCCAAAAACCCGATTATTTACTTGCTGTATTCAATCTGGCTGTGGTTTTAAATGAAAATAATCAGCTAGAAGCGGCAATTGATAGCTACCGTCAGGCGATCGCCCTCCAGCCGGATTATGTGGAAGCTTACAGCAATTTGGGCGTGATTTTGCTGAAGGAAGATCGCCCTGCTGAGGCGATCGAGATTTACCAGCGGGCGATCGAGATTAAGCCGGAATGGGCAACGCTGCACAATAATTTGGGCCAGGTGTTCCACGAAAAAAGTCCCTTCAAGGCGATCGCATCTTACCGTCGCGCGATCGATCTAGAGCCGGAGATGGTTTTGGCTCACTACAATCTAGGGAAAGCTTGGCAATTGCAAGGCGAACATTTGGCGGCGGTTGCTTGTTTCGATCGGGTAATCGAACTCAATCCCCAACATATTTCCGGCTATACAGACGCCGGATTTTCTTTGATGTTTTTGGGCAAAATTGCCGAAGCCATGCCTTATTTCAAGCAGGCGGTAGCTCTCAAGCCAGAATTTGTTGAGGCTTACTGTCGTTTGGGAGAAACGAGGCAAGTTGCTGCTGTAGAGGATGATGAATTGTCAAGGGCGATCGCTGCGTGCGATCGATTTCTGAAAGCGCTAACTGGAAGTAAGAAGGAAGAAGGAAGAGGGCAGAAGGAAGAGGGCAGAAGGAAGAAGGAAGAAGGAAGAGGGAAGAAGGAAGAAGGAAGATTAATGCCCGATGCCCAATTCCCAATGCCCGATGCCCAATTCCCAATGCCCGATGCCCAATTCGCAATTCCCGATGCCCGATGCCCAATGCCCGATGCCCAATTCCCAATTGCTGAAATATGCGATTATTTAGCAGAAATTTACCTGCATTTGGGGAATGCTTTAACAGAGTATGGCGGATATGAATCAGCCGCTGCTTATTATCAAAAAGCTTTGCAAATTCAGCCAAAAAATGTAGAGCTTTACTGGCGGCTGGGAAATTGCTTGGCCCAGCAGCACCGATTCGGCGCGGCAATTATCGTTTACCGCATGGCTTTGAAAATTCAACCAGCTTTACCTCATGTTTATTTTGAGTTAGCAAAAGTGCTGGAAAAACAAGGGCATTTGGAACGGGCGCTGGATTATTACGAACAGGTTTTAAAGTTGCAATTGCACGGGTACGGACAGCCGAAACAGTGGGACAAACAGAGTTTTATACCGTCAGAATACAATTCGTTAGAACGTCCGCGCGGGATTTATTTATCGAGTTGGGATTGGCTGGTTAATGCTAAGTTGGATGCTGATAATTATGTAGAAATTCTTTGGGAATCTGCCACAGAAGCTAGGGCAGAAAATATTCCGAATTCTAAATTTGCTGTTAATTCGCAGTTGGCAAATTCAGAGTGTGCCGGTTTAACTTGCGGGCTGTGTTTGCACAAAATCTCTAAGTGGTTCGATCCGGTGCATTTGGGTTGGGGAGTTTGCCGTTTGTCTAACTCGCAGCCGATACCTGTGGAAACCCCAAAAACTTTTGTCGCACAGATTCCCAGCGGGCGAGTTTGGATTGTGCCTCAGCAAAATTATTGGCTGATTTGCAAAGCGATTGCTGTCATGACTCCTGATAATTATTTGTTGGCTGATGTGTCGAGAGATTATCCGGGTTTGTTGCCGGGATGCGAGAAGCATGATATCAGAAAACACAGCGTTTTTAAGTTAGAATCCTTTCCACCTTTAAAGCAAATTGACGGCAGCGTGGCGGTGCTTTCTGGTTTGTCGGGAAATGTCTATTTTCACTGGATGGTGGATGTTTTGCCGAGGATAGAATTGCTGCGGCGCAGCGGTAGGGATTTGGCGGAAATTGATTGGTTTTTGGTGAACAGTTGTCAGCACGATTTTCAGCGCGAAAGTCTCAGGATTCTGGGAATTCCACAAGAAAAGGTTTTGGAGAGCGATCGCATTCCTCACCTGCAAGCAACAGAGTTAATTGTACCTTCTTTTGCGGGATATTTGGGCTGGCCGTCCGGATGGGCGATCGATTTTTTGAGGCGGGAGTTTCTCAAGGGAATTATACCTGGTTCAAGTTATCCAAAGCGCATTTACATCAGTCGCAGCAAAGCCAGATATCGCAGAGTTTTGAACGAGGAAGATGCGATCGAGATTTTGGCACGATCGGGCTTTGTTTCTATTTTACCTGAGTCGATGTCTTTGGCAGAGCAAATTGCTCATTTTTACCATGCTGAGGTGATAGTTGCTGCCCACGGTAGCGGGTTGACAAATACGATTTTTAGTAAATCTGGAACTAAAGTAATTGAGTTGGTGTCGCCTCATTATATCAGTCATTATTACTGGGGAATCAGTCAATATTTGCAGTTGGAACATTACTTTTTAGCTGGTGAGGCTTTTGAATGTTATCCTATTAGACAGTTAATGTATCAAAATTCGCTGACTGAGGATATTTTGGTGAACTTGAGTTCGCTAAAAAGGATGGTTGAAATAGTTGGTTTGGGTTAGCTGGCGTCTGGAGTAAGTTTATTTATGCCCTCGATTGAGAAGATGGAAAAAGCAGCGGTTGATTTGAATCGGCAAGCAGAAGTTTATTTGGTTGAAGGAAGGTTGAATGAGGCAGTTGCTGCTTGCGAGTCAGCGCTGAAAATTGAACCGAATTTGGCGGTGGCTTGTCAGACTCTTGGGAAGATAATGCAGGTTCAAGGTGAAGTCGAGCAGGCTAAACAATGGTATGAAGCCGCACTCGATCGCAATCCGAATTTGCCGGAAGTGTATGCTAATCTAGGCAGTCTGTATTCTCAAGGAAAACAGTGGGAAAAGGCGATCGCCAGTTGTGAAAAAGCGATCGCCCTAGCACCGAATTTTGCCGCGGCTTATCGGCTGTTGGCGAAAATTTGGATGCAGTTGGATCGGCGATCGCAGGCGGCAGACTGTTGGTATCAAGCTTTCAAGATCGAGCCAAATTGGGCAACGGCTGAGGAATACGTCACTCTGGGAAATAGTTTAGTTGAATTGGGAAAGCTCGATCGCGCTACTGAGTGTTATTCGCGAGCAATTGAACTAGACCCGAAGCTGGCAACAGCTTATCACAATCTGGGGGAAATGCTGGTCGCACAGAAACGGTGGGATGAGGCGATCGCCAATTACCAACAAGCCATTGCTATCAATCCAGATTCTTTTGAATCTTACCACAGCTTGGGTCAAACTTTGGCGGAGCGAGGAGAAGGCGATCGGGCGATCGACTGTTACCGGCAAAGCCTCGAAATCAATCCGAATTACGCTCGCTCTTATATGGGTTTGGGAAATCTTTTCGCGCAAAGACGCGAATTTGATGAGGCTATTCAATGTTACCGTCAGGTGCTGGAAATAGATCGTGATTCCTATTGGGCACACAATTACTTAGGGGAATCTTTAGCTCACAAACAAATGTGGCAAGAAGCTATTAGTAGCTACCGCAAAGCCATCGAACTCAGATCGGATATTCTGGTGTTTTATTCTAATTTAGGATTTGCCTTAATTAGGGAAAACTTATTGGAAGAAGCTGTTGCCACTTACCGCCGCCAAATAGAAGTAGATCCGAATAATTCTAAGCCTTACAGCGACTTGGGAAATCTTTTACCGCGATTGGGGAAAGTGGAAGAAGCGATGGTTTTCCACCAAAAAGCCGCTGAATTGAGAGGTTGGCCTGAGTGTGCGGCCAAAAATTATGAATTTACCCAAGATTGGTTTACTCACAACATTCATATTTGGAAACGGCATTTGCAGCATCTAGCGGGAATTGCAGATTTTAAAGTGGTAGAAATTGGCAGCTTGCAAGGAATGTCAGCTTGCTGGTTGTTAGATAATATTTTAACTCATCCGACGGCAAATATTACTTGTATCGACTTGTATTTCCAAGAACAATTTCATGGCAATATTGCCAAAACTGGTTCAGCCGACAAAGTAATTCCCTTGCAAGGTTATTCTCAGAAAGTGTTAGTAACCTTGGATTCAGAAGCTTACGATATTGCTTACATTGACGGGTGTCACAAAGCCGGCAGTGCTCTGCAAGATGCGATTTTATCTTGGAGGGTGGTAAAAGTTGGCGGCTTGATGATTTTTGACGATTATGAGTTTACCTATCCCGACAACCCGGAGCAAAATACTAAAATCGGGATAGATCTTTTTCTGGAAATGTTTGGAAGTCAGTTAGAAGTAGTGCACAAAGGCTATCAACTGATTGTCAAAAAAACCGGGAATCAAAGTTTGGGCGAAGAGCAAGCAGTTTTGTGTCAAGGTTGGGAAAAGTTGGGGCATATTGCAGCAGGTGGCGGTTATCTGGATGAGGCGATCGCCTGCTATCAAACTGCGATCGCAATTAAGTCGGGCAATTATCTAACTTACCACAAGTTGGGTAAATGTCTCCAAGATAAGCAGTTGTGGGAAGAAGCTGCGATCGCTTACCAACAGGCGATCGCACTAAATCCTAATTTTAGTTGGGCTTACCACTTTTTGGGAGAAACGTTGCAGGAACTCGATCGATATGGCGAAGCCGCTGCTGCTTACTGCAAAGCTATTGAGTTAAATCCCGATTTTTGCTGGAATTACAGCGGTTTAGGCGATATGTTGGTGCAGCTTTCTGAGTGGGAGGAAGCTGCGACGGCCTACCGCAAGTTTATCGAACTAAATGCGGATTTTTATTGGTCTTACGAGAGATTGGGTAAGGCTTTGATTGAATTAGAAAATTTGCAAGATGCAGAAACAGCTTACCGCAAAGCTATTGAATTAAATCCCGATGGTTGGCTGTACAATAGTTTGGCGGAAGTTCTAGAAAAACAAAGAAATTGGCCGGAAGCAGCGGTTGCTTTTGCCCGTGCTGTTGAGCTAGAACCCCAGCATAGCTGGCTGTACAAGAAGCTGGGCGATGCTTGGCGGGAGCAAGGCGAACTCGAAAGGGCGATCGCAATTTACGAGCAAGGCATCAATATCGATCCAAAATCATTTTGGTGTTACGAAGGATTGGGTTTGAGTTTAATGGCACAACAGCAGTGGGATAGGGCAATATCTAATTTTGTTCAAACCCTGCAAATCAAACCAGATTTGTTTGGAGTTTACTATCATCTAACATATGCTTTAGAACAAAAAGGAGAAGTGAATGAAGCAGACCTGCTCAAACTTGGCTATAATTTTTTGCCGTTAAGTTTTCTCAAAAAATACTGTGGATTTACAGATGATTTGGTGATAGCAGCAGAGTCAGATCCGAGGATTACTTGCACAGACATCTATCCTGCCAGTGAAATCAATTTATCTGACTCCAAAACAATCCACACCAACAGCAAATGCTGGAAAGATGAAAAAATTCATATCAAAAAATCTTTTGTTGCTACCATACCAAAAGGACGAGCTTGGGCAGATATTGCTACTACCGCTGTCATTACTTCAGACAATAAACTTGTTCCCGATATTTCAACGGGTTGTCCTGAGTTGGTAATAAGTTCCGACAAATTGTCTCCCCCCGAACACGTCGAGGGAAATGTAGCTTTTTTATCTGCTCGCTGGGGAGGCGCAGCTTATTTTCACTGGATGTTTGATGTGGTTACACGGTTCGAGCTTTTGCAGCGCTGCGGATTGATAGACACTATTGATAAGTTTGTTGTTAATGCTTGGGATTCGGCTTATGAAAAAGAAACTTTAAATACTTTAGGAATTCCACAAGATAAAATTTTAGAAAGTCGCTACCTGCCTCACTTTACAGCAGATAAATTAATAGTTCCTTCAATTTGTGATGGTGCTTCGGGAACCTCTAAATGGAAATGCGAATATCTAAAACGAATATTTTTAAAGCAAGATGATTGCCAAAATACAAAATATTCAAAACGAATTTATATCAGTCGAAATCGAGCATCCTATCGGCGAATAGTCAACGACGAAGAGGTTGTCGCCTATCTAGAAAAAATTGGGTTTCGTACAGTTAAGTTAGAAATGATGTCGGTAGCGGAACAAGCAGCCTGTTTGGCTGCGGCTGAGGTAGTTGTCGCCCCTCACGGAGGTGGATTGACTAATTTAGTTTTTTGCACTCCGGGAACTAAGGTAATTGAGATTTTTTCTCCTATTTATGTGCCAACTTGCTTTTGGACTATTAGTAATTTGTGTGAGTTGGAACATTACTATTTAATTGCTGAATTGTTTGATGACCAAACTCATAAATATTCTGGCCATAAAGATATGCGGGTAAATATCAACTCGCTAGAGAAGTTGATGAATATTGCAGGAGTTGTGCATGAATAGTCACGATTACCACGAGTTGGGCAATTCCCTGCAAGAAAGCGGTGAGTTTAATGATGCTGTTGCTGCTTATTGCAAAGCTGTTGAGTTAAAGCCCGATTTTTCTTGGTCTCATCACAATCTGGGCGATGTTTTGTTGAAACTGGAACGCTGGCAGGATGCTGTCGCGGCGTACAAAAAAGCTGTCGAGTTAAATCCAGCTTTTTCGTGGTCTTTTCACAATTTGGGCGATGCTTTACTGAAACTAGAATTCTGGGAAGATGCTGTCGCTGCTTACCGCTGCGAGATTGCACTCAACTCAGATTTTGCTTGGTCTTTTTACAATTTAGCCAACGCTTTAACTAAACTCAAACAGTGGGATGAAGCTATTGTCGCGTATTTAAAAGCTATTCAAATTGACGGAGATTTGCCGGGAATTTACCAGAAGTTTGGATATGCTCTCGGACAAACAAAGTCTGACTCAAAGTCATTATCACAACAATTTCAATTGCCAATTACACCGGAAAATTTAGAGTTTTATTTACAGTTAGGAAAGAATTTAGCACAGCGCGATCGCCCAAAAAGTGCAACAATTATTTACCAAATAATCTTGACAATTATACCAGATTGTGGAGAATCGTTAGCGGACTTGGAACGGTTGTTGCAGGAGCAGCAAAAGTACCTTAGCGAAGCCCTCGAATGCGATCGCATTTTAGCCTCAGCCCGCGCCACAGTCGCCCAAAAACCTGATGATTGCTGGTCTTATTACAATTTAGGTGCGGTTTTGAGCCAGCAAAAATATGGAGAGGAAGCGGCGGCAGCATTTTTGCAAGCAATGACAATAAATCCCGATCTTCCTTGGTGGTTTTATTACAATTTGTGGGAAGTTTTGATTGAGGAAAACAAGCTGGATCGAGTGGAGAACTTTTTCCGAGAAGTTGTTGATGCTCAACCGGAAGCTTTTTGGCCTTATTTAAATTTGGGAGAAGTTTTGACTAGACAAGGCAAAATTGCCGACGCAATTAGCTGTTATCAAACTGTTAGTTACAAACAAAGTTTTGCATCTATTCTTAGCAAGAAAGCAAGCAAAATGCCTGTTGCACAAAATATTGAGACAGGCAAGATATCTGTTCCAGAAAATACAGACACAGGCAAGATATCTGTTCCACAAAATACAGACACAGGCAAGATATCTGTTCCACAAAATACAGACACAGGCAAGATGCCTGTTCCACAAAATTGGAACTTAAAACCAGTCAAATTTCCTAAGTTTATAATTATTGGTTCTCAGCGATGCGGCACGACTTCTCTGTACACTTATTTAGCTGAACACCCGCAAATTTTGAGTCCGATTAAAAAGGAGATGGATTTTTTCTCGTGGCACTTTCACAGAGGAATTCATTGGTATTGGGCGCATTTTCCCCCAATGCCACAGGGAGGGGAATTTATAACGGGTGAGGCAAGTCCGAGCTATTTTGATTTTCGGGAAGCGCCGGAACGTCTCTACAGCGCGTGTCCAGAGGCAAAGCTGATTGTGCTGTTGCGAAATCCGGTCGATCGCGCGATTTCTCATTTTTACCGCTTAAAGGGCTTAAACTGGGAAGGGCGATCGCTCGATCGGGCAATTGGCGACGAAATCGAACGGCTGAATCAAAACCCAGAATACATCATCGGTGAGGAGCCTGGGAATTACTTAGCTCGCGGTAGGTATATAGAATTTATTAAAAATTGGCTGTCTTTCTTTCCGCAAGAACAGTTATTAATTTTGAAAAGCGAAGATTTGTATGCAGGTGCGGCGACAACTGTCAATCATGTTTTAGCCTTTTTAGAGTTGCCGGAATATCAATTATCTGAATACCAAAATGCTAATCCTGGTTCTTATCAGCAAGTAAATGAGTCAGTTCGCAAACTGTTGAGCGATTATTTTAAACCTTACAATCAGGAATTAGAAGAGTATTTGGGGAGAAAGTTTGATTGGAAATAAGATATAGCGGTTCTCATAAAGATGAGGTATGTTGTTGGGCTTCAGCCCTCTTAGTTTGATTTGTAGTAGGGTGCGTCAGCCACTTCTGGCTCTTCACCAGAAAATTCTGCTTATCGCTGACGCACCCTACAATATCCACTCGCACGGCATTAAAAGCCAAAGATATATGCACCATTATCTTCTATTTGCATCCGGCTGATATAGCTTTTCTCAAAAAGATGAGGTATAACAGACAGCTTGCAAAACCACTAAATTCAGAGGGCTAAAGCCCAACAACGTCCGCGAATCTTTCTGATAAGCGCTATATCATTTCAAAAGACCCTGTTTCAACCGCCGTCTGCTAAAATTAGAACAACTTGTAATGAGGTAATACAATGCTGACAATCGAGCTAGATACATTACTTAAAGAACAAGCACTCCAACGCCAAGATTCTGAAGAGCGTTACATCACGGATACAGTGAACTGGGAACAATACCAGACACTGCTAAATAGAATTGGAGATACTGCGGGATATCGAGTTACTTATTTAGATGGAGTTTTAGAAATTATGTCACCTTCTCGCCGCCATGAAAATGGTAAAACTCGCATTGGAAATTTGCTGGAAATTTACTTTGTAGAAGCTGATATTGAATATTTCCCTTTTGGGTCTACAACTCTGCGAAAAGAGGAAAAAAGTAGCGGTACTGAACCGGATGAAGCTTACTGTATTGGCACAGATAAAGAATTTCCCGACTTGGTAATTGAAGTGATTGTTACCAGTGGCAGCATCGATAAACTAGAACTCTATAGAAGGTTGAATGTGCAAGAGGTTTGGTTCTGGCGAAATGAGAGATTTTCGATCTACCATTTGCGAGAAGAGATTCCGGTTGAGTTTGTATCAAACTGCGGTTATGAATTAATTACCCAAAGCGAATTGCTACCGGAACTTGATATCGAGATGTTGGCAGAATGTGTCAAAAATCCTCATCCGCTAGCAGCAGCAAAGGCATGGAGACAGACTTTGCGTTAGCGAAGCTTGCAGAAGCAGGATCGATGCTAAACAGCAAGTTTTAATAAATCTGCTCGATCGCCAAGCTGTCGCCAAGACAAGGCACTGACTCTCCCACGCCCCGGAGTTTCAAGAAAAAACCAGATCCCTCTTGACAAGTCGTACTCGTTATGAGTACGCTATAGCAAGCAAGGAAATTTAACCCAAGTACCCAAGGATTCAAAATCATGCTGACGAACCACGAAGGTCAAAGAGTACCCAAAGTCACGTTTCGCACTCGCAAGGACAACGAGTGGGTGGATGTCACCACCGATGATTTGTTTGCAGGCAAAACTGTAGCAGTCTTTTCTCTACCGGGAGCATTCACTCCGACTTGTTCGTCAACGCACCTCCCTGGCTACAACGAATTGGCGAAAGTTTTCAAAGCAAATGGCGTAGATGAAATCGTTTGTATTTCCGTCAACGACACTTTTGTGATGAACGAGTGGGCAAAAGACCAAGAATCAGACAATGTGACGTTAATTCCCGACGGTAACGGTGAGTTTACCGAAGGCATGGGAATGCTGGTAGATAAAACTGATTTAGGCTTTGGGAAGCGGTCTTGGCGTTATTCGATGCTAGTCAAAGATGGCTTGGTTGAAAAAATGTTTATTGAACCGGAGGAACCGGGCGACCCTTTCAAGGTTTCCGATGCCGAGACGATGCTGCACTACATCAACTCCGCAGCAGCTAAGCCGAAGGTAGTTTCGCTGTTTACAAAAATGGGCTGTCCCTTCTGCGCCAAGGCTAAGGTAATGCTGACTGAAAAGGGCTTGGATTATGAAGAAATCGTCTTGGGCCGGGATGTCACAACCCGATCGCTCCGGGCGGTGACTGGGGCTACAACCGTGCCGCAAGTCTTTATCGACGGCAAGTTGATCGGCGGTTCCGAAGCTCTAGAGTCTTATTTGGCAACTGCTTAGTTAGGGAAAAATACTTAGGCTGCGGGTTGGCAGCGCACACCTTACTCTGTTGTTGTGGGTGTACGCTGTCAACCTGCAACCGTCTTTAGGAATATATATCGCCATTCCCAGAGTTCGATCGCACCATTGATCCATTCTCGTGTAACAATTATTTGTGAAGTAATATTAAAAAAATCAGAAATGGGAGTGAACGATCGTGGATTTAAGCCTCGTAGCGTCAAATATCTTAAATCCACCAGTATTAGCATTTTTCATGGGAATGCTGGCGATTTTCCTAAAATCTGACTTAGAAATTCCTGCACCCATCCCGAAACTGTTTTCGCTGTACCTGCTGTTTGCGATCGGATTTAAAGGCGGCGTCGAACTGTCCCGAAGCGGAATCAACCAGCAAGTCGCCCTGACAATCTTCGCAGCGATGCTGATGTCAGCTCTAGTACCAGTTTATACTTTCTTCATACTGAAGATCAAACTCGACTCCTACAATGCCGCGGCGATCGCAGCCACCTACGGTTCCATCAGCGCCGTCACCTTTATCACCGCAACTTCCTTCCTAAAAGAATTAGGAATCGACTTTGATGGTTACATGGTAGCAGCGCTAGCATTAATGGAATCCCCTGCAATTATCGTCGGTCTAATTCTGGTAAGTGTCTTCGGTGGAGAGGAAGGAAAACGCGAAATAGTTTGGTCAGAAGTGCTGCAAGAAGCCTTCCTCAACAGTTCAGTTTTTCTGCTAGTCGGCAGCCTCATTATGGGCATTCTGACAGGAGAACACGGTTGGGAAGTTATGAGTCCGTTTACTCAAGATTTGTTTTACGGCGTTCTGACTTTTTTCTTGCTAGACATGGGTCTGGTTGCTGCTAGCAGAATTAAAGATTTGCAAGAAACAGGAATTTTCCTGATCGCCTTTGCAATCCTAATTCCTATAGTTAATGCAGCAGTTGGTTTACTGATAGCAAAATTAATCGGAATGCCGCAGGGAGATAGCCTGTTATTTTCGGTATTGTGTGCGAGTGCTTCTTACATCGCAGTACCAGCAGCAATGCGGCTGACAGTTCCCGAAGCTAACCCCAGCCTTTACATTTCAACAGCCTTAGCAGTGACGTTTCCGTTTAACATCGTTGTAGGCATTCCCATGTATTTATACGCAATCAATATGTTTTGGATGTGAACTTATGGACGCAGTTAAAAGGATAGAAATTTTTGCGAACTCGGTGGAGCTCCCAAAGATTTTAGACGGTTTAGACAAAGCTGGCGTCCCTGGTTATTCGGTGATTCGCGGTGTCGCCGGCAAAACCACTAGGGGACGCAAATCGGACGATTTAGCAATGAGTATGCTGGATAATATTTATGTGCTGGCTTTCTGCGAACCCGATAAAATATCGGCAGTTGCAGAAAATATTAGACCGGTGCTAAATAAGTTTGGCGGGGCGTGTTTTATTTCGGATGCAGTGGAATTGCTCACTACTAAGTGCGTCGGGTAGTCAGTTGATAGTTGACAGTTGATAGTTGACAGTTGACAGTAGTCATTAGTCATTAGTCATTAGTCAGTAGTTACTGATTATTGGCAGATATAGTCTTTGTCAGAAAGATTCGCGGACGTTGTTGGGCTTTAGCCCTCTAGTTTAAGGATTTATACGAGCTGTCAGGCATACCTCATCTTTTTAGGAAAGGCTATATAACAATTACCAACAGTCAACTGCCATTAGAAACCCGGTTTATTTGATAAATCGGGTTTCTGAATATCTAGCCATTTCACATTATGAAAATCAGCCATTGCTCCTGCATAAAGCAGATTGAGCTTTTACATAAGTTTTTTTTAATTAATTTAGAGTAATTTAATCAACGATAATGTGAGAAAAATCTGTGTTGATTATAGCAATTTTACAATTTAAAAATCATCAGCCATCATTAGCCAGCGGTCATTTCAGGATTAATTGCCCTTCGCTGCCCGCACCTAATTCAGAATTCTTAAGATATAGAAAAGAATCAGTTGCCCAAATCCGTTAGCGTGGTAAATTCTAAGCCACAACAGGCGATCCTCTTCGTTGGCGTAGCCCCCGTAGGGGCGGGCTTCGCTAACGCGCGATCGACTAGCGATATTTTCAATAGGAGTTTAAACATGGCTGCATTAAAAGTCGGCATCAACGGATTTGGTCGCATCGGACGGCTAGTCATGCGTGCCGGCATCAAAAACCCGAACATCGAATTTGTCGGTATTAACGACTTAGTTTCGCCAGAAAACCTGGCTTATCTTTTCAAATACGACTCTACCCACGGTATTTATGACGGCGAAGTTGAAGGGAAACCAGACGGGATTGTCGTTGACGGACATTTTATTCCCTGCACTTCGATTAGAAATCCGACCGAATTGCCGTGGGGTAAAGCGGGTGCGGATTATGTTGTAGAATCTACCGGATTGTTTACAGATTTTGACGGCGGTTCAAAACATTTGACGGCGGGAGCAAAACGAGTAATACTTTCCGCACCGACTAAAGATCCAGAAAAAGTTCCAACTTTTCTAGTAGGCGTCAACCACCACAAATTTGACCCGACAAAAGATACTGTTGTTTCTAATGCTAGCTGTACTACTAATTGTTTAGCACCAATTGCCAAAGTTATCAACGATCGTTTTGGTTTGGAAGAAGGTTTGATGACGACTGTTCACGCGATGACTTCTACTCAGCCAACTGTAGACGGGCCCAGCCAAAAAGATTGGCGGGGAGGACGCGGTGCGGCTCAAAATATTATTCCTTCTTCGACTGGTGCGGCGAAAGCTGTTAGTTTGGTGTTGCCGGAATTGAAAGGAAAATTGACGGGTATGGCTTTGCGGGTGCCGACTCCTGATGTGTCTGTGGTTGACCTTACTTTCAAAACGAGTAAGGAAACTAGCTATAAAGAAATTTGTGAAGCTATGAAGAAAGCTTCTGAGGGCGAACTGAAAGGTATTCTTGGATATACTGAGGATGCGGTGGTTTCGACAGATTTTCAGGGCGATGCCCGATCGAGCATTTTTGATGCAGGTGCGGGTATTGAACTCAATTCTAAGTTTTTTAAGGTCGTTTCCTGGTATGACAACGAGTGGGGTTATTCTAACCGCGTGATCGATTTGATGCTGTCGATGGCCGAGAAAGACGGACTTTTGGGTAAGTAGTATTGTAGGATGGTTCGGCGGGGCGATCGAATGCGAACACCAATAAATCTAGATTTTGCCGCGCCGAACCTAGGATCTGGGTAGACCACCATAGGTTAAATTTTTGTTATTGTCGATCGCACTCCAAGTCGAATTATGTCTGAATTGCCACCGCTGAACAACGAAACTATTTGGGCCATCCTCAACGAAGAAATGGACGATGCTGCTGTCAACAAATTAGTTTGGCTGTATCTGGGCTACCGCCTCGATGCGGAGACTGGTAAGTGGAACAGCGATAATGTTGCTAGCGAGTGGCGCGAAGATTATCCAGAACCGCCGGATTTTATTGATTCTAGGCCCGCGACAGTGAAATTGACGCGATCGACTCTTCCTGAAAACAAGCAGTTGCTAAAGGAAAAATTGGGATTTAAGGGCTATAAAATCGGGGAATTCGGGCCGAGACAGACTCGCAGGGCGACGATGGCTAATTGGTTGATGGCTTTTATGGAGACTGGGGCGTAAAGGGAACTATATTTTTTCTCTAAAAGTGCGTCTGTTGGTAGGTGTAAAAATTGAGGGGTTGAATTTTTCGGCTGTAATTCAACTACTGTAAGGGTTTGATGCCTCAAGCGGGAACAAAAGTCAGACGCAATTGCTGAAGCCTTTATCTGATGGTAGTTTCAAGGCAGAAGTCAAGATTTGATGTTGACAGGTAGAGGCTGAAATGATATTTTTAACTTGTCAGACGCAAACGAACCTTGAAAACTAAATACCGCAATGGTTTTAAATGCGATCGCGCCGTAACCTACCTAAATCCCTATTAGGGATTGAAACTACCAAGCGCCGGGTTCGCAGGTCGCTTGCCAGCAATCCAGGTCGTAACCTACCTAAACCCCTATTAGGGATTGAAACTCGCTTGGCATATTCCAAGCAAATTTAATGCCTCGAGCCGTAACCTACCTAAATCCCTATTAGGGATTGAAACTGCCCTGCAATTTTGTCGGTTCGGACGATCGTACAAGCCGTAACCTACCTAAATCCCTATTAGGGATTGAAACTTCACATCGCACTTAAAAGCGATCGCAAAATCCCGCCGCAACCTACCTAAACCCCTATTAGGGATTGAAACCAGGAGCCAATGAGTCTATGAATATTGTAATCCAAGAGCCGTAACCTACCTAAACCCCTATTAGGGATTGAAACTGCAAGATTGTCAGGAACCGTATCAATTTCAAAATTGGCCGTAACCTACCTCAACCCCTATTAGGGATTGAAACCAGCTAAAAAAGCGATCGCCGATTATTCCCGGCGAGACCGTAACCTACCTAAATCCCTATTAGGGATTGAAACACTCGGCGCTTGGCCTTAGTGACTGCTTTCATCGGCCGTAACCTACCTAAATCCCTATTAGGGATTGAAACTCTTAATCAGCTAACGCAAGGTGGTGTCGTCAAGCCGTAACCTACCTAAATCCCTATTAGGGATTGAAACTCAAATTCATCAGGCTCAAAATAAGTAAATTTTGCCGTAACCTACCTAAATCCCTATTAGGGATTGAAACTCGCCGTCGGCATTGTCATCCCACACCTGTTTCATGCCGTAACCTACCTAAATCCCTATCAGGGATTGATATAGTCTTTCTTAAAAAGATGAGGTATAGCTGACAGCTTATATAATCCTTAAACTCAGAGGGCTGAAGCCCAACAACGTACCTTATCTTTCTGACAATTGCTATATCTCGATCGCACTCTACGCCTCTACCTCTCTTTCTCTGTATCAAAAGCGTACTCTGCATTTAATCGACAAAAATTCAGCCTTGTGAAACTCAAAAAACACCAAAACTCGATCGCCCACACCAACATTATCAGCACCACACCTGACATCCGGCGGTTGGATGCACTATTCTAGAGTCTGCACAGAACCATTGTGACGAAAAATTCATGAAAACAACTACCATATCTCGCTTAACCAGTATTTCTCTAGCTACTCTGATGCTAGTCGGCGTTTCAGTAAATGCGATCGCCACACCAGCCACCACCCAACCCGCAACCCAACTCGCCCAAGCTACCGCCAAAAAGCGCCTAGTAGTCATGGACTTCGACTACGGCACTACCAACAGCTATTACAGTTCCTACAGAGGAGTCGGCGCAGCTAAAGGCATCAGCGAAATGCTAATCAACGAGCTTGTCAACAACGGCACTTACACAGTAGTCGATCGCAGCAAACTCGAACAAGTCCTCAAACAAGAAAATCGTAGCGGTTCAATGGATGCCGGTACCGCAGCCGAAATTGGCAAAAAACTAGGAGTTGACGCCGTACTTATCGGCACTATTACCAAGTTTAATATCGACAGACAATCCGGCGGCGGCAGTTTCATGGGTATCGGTGGCGGTTCCCAAAAAACTAAAGCTACCGTGCAAATAGACGTGCGGTTAATCGGAACAGCTTCCGGAGACATTCTTGCCACCGCCAAAGCAGTAGGAGAAGCAGATAAAAGCGATTCGAGTTTTTCTGTCAGAGGCATTGGTGGCAATTCCGGCAGTAGCAATGAAGATGGACTTTTGAGCGCAGCAGTTGACAAAGCCGTAGCCCAAATGGTCACTAAACTTGCAGAAGTCTCTAAGAAATTAGGCTAATAAGTTTCCAACTATTTTAGATTTTAGATTTAATTATGCCAAATCTAAAATCTAAAATCTAAAATTTTAATATCGTGTCCGTTCTATTGCCTGTTAAAAAGCAATACCGTTTACTGGTATACAGTCCTGGGGGTAAACTGCTATGAAAAATAGATACGGAGATTGCTTCGTTCCTCGCAATGACAATTTTAAGTAAACCGTATTGTGTTAAAAAGTTCTTTCCCTCGTTGAGGGCGTTTTATAGAGATTGTGAATATCAATCAAAAATTGTTACTGAAATCCGCCCGACTCATTTAATATTTATTGGTAACTGCATCAAATCTGGCCGACATAGCTGTTCTCATTCTCGATTGAGCTATAGCATTTATCAGAAAGATGAGGTATGACTTTAAAAGGAGTTTTTGATGCGACCTCGCTTACTATATAACACAAGAGGGCTGAAGCCCAACAACGTACCTCACCTATCTGAGAAGGGCTATATGACAGTCTTTTAGGGGGGAAATAAAACCAAATTATCCACTGTTTGAATCCTCTTCCTTTTAGGGAAAGGTAGCCCGCAAACGGTCAATTTTCAACTGTCAACTGAAAACCAAGCCTTAATAGTTTAATTAGTTTTGGGGTTTGAGTCAGAAACAACAACGCATTTCCCCTGTTGATTCGGGTCGGGACTCGGATTAGTTGCTACCTTAGAAATAGCATCTTGTTCTTGAATCCATCCGATATCCCCTGCTTGCAATTTGGCACTTTCTACTCCCACTGTTGGTTTAACCGTGGGAGAGGGCGAGGCAGTTGCGGATGCCGGAGATGGAGAGGAATTTGCCGAGGCCGGAGATGGTGAAGCAGTTGCGGATGCCGGAGATGGTGAAGGATTTGCGGATGCCGGAGAGGGCGAAGGATTTGCGGATGCCGGAGAGGGCGAGGCAGTTGCGGATGCCGGAGATGGACTGACTGCTGGTGTTGAAACAGTAGAAAAATCCTTATTTAAGTTGGGCTTGGGAGAGTTCGATCGCGCTATTTCAGGAATCGAACAAACTTTCAATTCCAGCCAGTTGCCTTGAGGCGTAAGCTGTTTGTTTGTTACCTGCAAAACGCTACCGGCAGGGACTGTTCCCTTAACGGGCGACTCACCGATCGCAACTTGCAAATTCAAGCGATCGCCCAATGAGCCCAATTCCTCATTCGCATAACTTTTAATCTCTACAAACGTGCCTTTTTCTAAAGATTTGCTCCCAGTAGGTACAGATTCTACTGTTTTCCCCGGCCCGTTTATAGGATTAGTTAAATGGCGTTTCCCAAAAAGCGACTCCCCGGCAGTATCGATCGCCCGACCCACCGGAGGAATGAAAAAATAAGCAAATACACCCCCCAAACCCAACAAAAATACAATTTTGACCAGCAGCGTCAATAGACTTTTGCCTTTTTCTGGCAATCGTACTAACTGCGTCTTCACTTGAGAATTGGTATCGCTAAGGCTGGGGCTTTCCGTCAAATCGGTTGGCATATCCTCGCTGTCAGCAATTAGTTCCATCGGCACTTCTAAAGGTGCGACAGACAATTCTGTCAAAGTATTGCTTTCTTCCCTCAAATGTGCTTGACAGTGAATCAAAGCTACAGTGACATTATCGTGACCGTTTCTAGTATTAGCAATCTCGATCAGTCGATCGCGCGCCTTCGCCACAGTAATGCTACCGTCGAGAATCGGCAAAATCTCCTCTTCCCAACATTGCTCAACTCGGTCTTTATCGCTCAAACCGTCGGAACACAGCAGCAAAACGCAATCCTCATCCACCGGAAAACGTTGCACCGTCGGGTGGAGAGTGTTGGAAGAAGTAATGCCCAAAGCTTGAATCAGAGCTCCGGCGGCCACTTGTTCCAAAGCATCCCGGTAGAGAGAGTAGCCCAAACGCACCTCGCGGCAAGCCACATCGTCATCGAGAGTAATTTGATAGCAGCCGGTGCGGGTAATCCAGTAGGCTCGACTGTCTCCCACGTGGGCGACATAGAGCTCGTGAATGTGCGCTAAAGCCATCACCAGGGTAGTACCCATGCGCTGGCGACCTTGGCGGTGTTCCGTGTCGTTGCGACCGGCTATTTTGTCGTTAGCAGCACAAGCTGCCCGTTCCAACTTAGAAGTCAGGCTCAGCGGATCCCAATTAGCTTGATGCAGGGGCATTTGCAGCAACTTGTCCCGCAGCACAGTAATCGCCAATTCCGAAGCGACTTCGCCGCCGTCTTGTCCGCCGATACCGTCACAGACGATCGCACAAGCTTCCGCTCCCGGAATTCCCGAAAACACCGTACCATCGGACGGATAGCAAGCATCTTCGTTGTGAGCCCGCGCTCTACCGACATCCGTGCCCGTGGCAATTTCCACAGTCCGATCGTAAAATCGGCCGCATTTTGCCAGAGCTTTATCCAATTGGCTCATCAGTTGTTCGCCGTGGCGCACTTGACCGGCGACCATTTGCTGGCAAAGCTGTCGCAAAAAATTGGCGATTGCTGGGTGAGCATCATCGATCCACTGCTGCCACAATTTGCCCAATTGCGACAAACTAGGCGGTTTGCGATCGGGCTGCAATTCCAGAAACCGAACTAATTGCCCTTCCACCCGCAGCAGTTCCGGAGTCAGCAGCGTCGCAGCCACGCCCTGAGCGATAAACGGCTGCCAAACTTTGGCAATTTGCCACAACCAATTTAGCTGTCGCATGGCGGCGGCCCCTTTCCAGGTGTCCGCCAATTCCGGCATTAATGATTCCGTCACCTTTAAAATAGGTGAGTTTTCCAGCAGCCAGATATCTCCCGAGAGCTTGCTGATCCGGGACGATACCAGTCCGTATACTTGAGGTACGTGCAACTGATAGGCAAACAGTCTCAGATAAGGAGCGATCGAACTCGGAATCTCTTCGGGCATTTCGGGCAACTGTTCAGGTTGAGTATCGACAAGAAGTCGATCGCGCTTGACCAAATAGCGACCCCCGATCAGATCGCCCGGCTTACACGCTTTGATCCCTTCACCTACAGCCCACAAATAGTGTTTTGGCACAGAGTTTTGCATAAGGGTTCCTGACGCCTTTGGGCCCAGTGCTGATCTGAACTATTCTAGCGCTTGAACCTCGATGGGTTGATACGTGGCGATTATTTTACACCCCCGCTTTCTCAGCACGCGGGGATTTTTAAGAATTTACAGTGCTAATTTCCTGATTTTTCAGGTTCCTAGGCTCACCAAGCTAGCACTTTTCCGTGCTCTGTTATTTCTCCAGATAATGTTTTAGGCGTGACTTCCCCCAGTCCAGCAGTTGGTTTTAATGTCTTGTACTGACAAAAACAGTCTACCATTTTGTGGGCGCCCGCATAAATCTGGCGATCGGCTTTGAGAGCTTGACCCAGGCGCGACGGAACCGAAGTCAGGAAGCTGGAGGGATCGATGTTTTTACCATATTCCCGATCGTGCCAATTTCCTAAGCAATCGCGACTTTGACCCCGAATAGAGACTTTAACTAACTGTAATGCTAGGATGCAGGTACGTAGAAGTCCCCTGAGCCAGCAGGTATAAATAAGTATCAATTCTCACTTTGGTCGCGCAGGGCGATCGGTGCCTAGTGCTTGAGTTTCGCCAGTCAAGTTAAATTTAACCTTACCCGCATACCGATGCCAGCCCCCGACAGGAGTCGCAAGCAGCACAAAAAATTAGATATTAGTTCAAGCCCCCAGATTCATCTTTGGTCTCAATCTAAAATCTAAAATCTAAAATCTAAAATTTAAAATCGATCGGCCTCTGCAAGCAGTTAAGTATATAACCATGCCCGTACAAGAGCCCAGTACCATTCCCGAGAATTTGCCCGAGCCAAAGCTGCTCCCTCCCGTCGAGGTAGACGAAATGCTGACTAAGATTAAGCATTCCCACGGTTTTTATTACCAAGTGATGAATCTTGAGGTGTGGGCGCTGGTGGAAACCTTGGATGGGCTATTTCCGGGCGCTTGGGGTCAGTTTATGACCAACCGCCAAGTTGCGGTAAAACAGTTTTTGCAGCGCGATCCCAATTGTGCGGTAACTTCCAACAATAGCGGGAAAGACGCAGAAACGGCGGGGAGCGAGGAAGATTGATCGAGCAAGTTCGGCAATGGATTTTGTAGCGGATGTAACGGATGTAACGGATAGGAAAAAGGACGTTCGGCCTTACTCGCAATGTGCGGGATGTAACGGATAGGAAGAAGTAAGAAGGAAGAGGGAAGATTTTCTTAATCTCCCCCTCTCCCTCTCTCCCTCTCCCCTTAGAGGTGAACTTTGGCATCAACTTGAGGAAGTCCCATGCTGTAGTTGACAGCGCGGCTGTTGAGGTTGTAGCTGATTTGGCCTTTTTGTAAGAGCGATCGCACCAAGTGTTCCAATTCCGAACCAATGCGGCGGAGATTGTATTCAGTCAAGTCTTCGCCTTCGTAGGAGTCTACGAGTTGGTCGAATTTGGCATATACCTGTTTGACTGACTCGTCGTTCCAGTTGAGTTCGTTGTCTGGGTCAATGTCGATCGTCAAAAGGTCGTTGCTGGGTACGAGTTCGTTGTCTTCGAGGATGGCGGTGTATATGCGAATATGGCGGGTTGTGGACTTGAGCTGCATGAGTTCGTATTTGTAAAGATTTTTTCCTGAACCTATTGTAATGGGTCAAAGACCCTTGCAGGACTAAAAACGAAGGCTTTCGCAAGTTACAATAGTTCCGAATTGGGATAGGAGGACAAGGTGGAAGGCAAAAGATTTATTCACTCCCTGCAACTGCAAAACTTCCTTTCCTATGGAAGTGAGGGGGAAAAAATTGAACTGCAACCCCTGAATGTATTGATCGGTACTAACGCATCGGGCAAGTCTAACTTAATCGAAGCGATGGGAGTGTTGAAGGCAACACCTACAGACTTACTTGCTCCGATTCGTCAAGGAGGTGGTATCAGCGATTTTTTGTGGAAAGGTGAAAAAGGTACTCCCACAGCAAAAATTGAGGCTATTTTAGATTATCCAGAACGAACGATGCCACTGCGCTATCAGATTAGTTTTACCACATCCGGTCAGAGACTTGAGGTAGTGGACGAAGCTATAGAAGATATGAAACCGCGCGATAGTTCAGAAAGCGAGCCATTTTTTTATTACCGTCATAATAATTGGGGGCGCCCAGTTATCAACGTTACAGAGGACAATGAGCAAACAAGAAAGCTGCGGACTCTGCGGCGAGAAGATATCATTCCCGATCAATCTATCTTATCTCAAAGAAAAGATCCAGAACAATATCCAGAACTATCATATCTGGGAAATAAATTTGCAGATATTGGTTTATATCGTAACTGGCAGACAGGGAGAGATTCAGTATCGAGAAAAGCTCAGCAAACTGATTTGCCCGAACATCCACTCCTAGAAGATGGTGGCAACTTAGGACTGGTTTTAAATAACTTACAGTTACAATTAGGAAGCAGGCAGATTATTGAAAAATTACAACTGTTCTACGATGCAGCCGAAGAACTGAATATCAAGATTTATGGCGGTACTGTCCAGATATTTATCCGCGAAACAGGATTAATTCAGCCAATTCCCGCAACTCGTTTATCAGACGGTACGCTGCGTTATTTATTCTTAATAGCTTTACTCCTAGATCCAACTCCTGGGCCACTTATTTGTATAGAAGAACCGGAGATTGGCTTGCATCCCGACATTCTGCCTGCGATTGCTGAAATGCTGATCGAAGCCTCAAAGCGTACACAATTGATTGTGACGACTCATTCCGATGCTTTAGTGTCGGCGCTGAGTCCTGAGTCTGTGTTAATATGCGATCGGGATGATAGAGGAAGTCACCTGAACCGTCTCGATCCAGAACGACTAAAAAAATGGCTTGAAAATTACACTTTGGGAGACCTCTGGCGGATGGGAGAAATCGGGGGAAACCGATGGTAAAGGAGGTTCGCATTTACATCGAAGGTGGCGGGGATGGCAAGAATACAAAGCAATTGCTCCGACAAGGATTTAGCAGTTTTTTCAAAGAACTGGTGCAGGTTGCCCGCAGCAAGCAAATCAAGTGGCAGATCGTGCTCTGCGGTTCTAGGAATAATGCTTTCAGGAATTTTAAAAATGCTTTGGCAGATCACCCAAATACCTTTGTCATACTTCTGGTTGACTCAGAAGCACCTGTTGAAAAGCAGTCGCCTTGGGAGCATTTGAAGTTCAGGGATAATTGGGATTCGCCTGGGGTTGATGACACTCATTGCTATCTCATGGTTCAAGCGATGGAAGCTTGGTTCCTGGCCGATATTGATACTTTAAAAAGATTTTACGGGCAGGGATTTAAAGAAAATGCGATTCCTAAAAATAGGAATGTAGAGATGATTGAAAAGGATTTGTTAGAACCAAGTCTGAAAGCAGCTAGCCGCGACACAAAATCGAAAGGCGAATATCAAAAGATACAGCACGCTTCCAAGCTGTTAGAAATGTTGAATGTTGACAAGGTTCGCAAAGCTTCTTCAGAGTGCGATCGTATTTTTAGAACTCTCACCGAACTCATGGAACAAGCTAAATGAACAAGTATATCTAAGTAATAGAAGGACTCTTCGTCCTTACTACAAACAGGCTCGTAGTGAAGACTTTAGTCCTTCTTCTTCTAAGGACTAAAGTCCTTACTACAAACATTAATTTATTTGTAAGTTTTCCCGTCTGGCATAATTGCGCCTGTGAGCTTTGCCTTTTCCAGATTTGCTCCTGTTAAGTTTGCTCCAGCCAGTTTAGCCTCCTTCAGGTTAGCTTTCTCTAGGTTTGCCATCGTCAAGTTTGCCCCGCGCAAGTCTGCTAAAGTTAGATTTGCTTGACTCAAATTGACGCGGATCAAGCTAGTTCCGCAGAGATTGAACCCGCTTAGGTTTTGCCCGCTCAAGTTGACGCTATCAAGGTTTACTCCAACCAAACTTACCCCTACAAGATTAACACCTCTGAGATCGAGACCTCTGAGGTTAGCTCTCTTCAAGTTAGCTCCAACAAAACTTACACCTGTGAGGT
Source organism: Microcoleus sp. CAWBG58 (assembly GCF_020883045.1). NCBI lineage: Bacteria > Bacillati > Cyanobacteriota > Cyanophyceae > Oscillatoriales > Microcoleaceae > Microcoleus > Microcoleus sp. CAWBG58. The sequence goes on from NZ_JAHRFA010000007.1 coordinate 142,069, forward strand.
CAGCAACCTTCAAATTAACGTTCATCAGGTCTACTCCTGCAAAACTGACACCTGTCAATTTAACGCCTGTTAGATTAGTACCAATTAGGCTGGCACTGTTAAGATTTGCTTGACTTAAATCTGCTCCTGCCAAATTAGCACTATTGAGATTAGCCGAAGTTAGGTTAGCATTATTTAGATTGGTGGCGGTTAAGTTTGCTCCACTGAAATTTGCCCCTGTTAAGTTTGCTCCGCTGAGATTTGCCCCTGTCAGGTTTGCTGCTGTGAAATTTGCATCGCTTAATATGGCTTGATGGAAATTTGCTTGAATCAGTTTTGCATACTCCAATTTGGCCTTAGTTAGGTTTGCACTGCTTAACTTAGCTCCTATCAAATCAGCTTCTTGCAGATGTGTTGAACTTAAATTTGACTTTTGCAGATTAGCTCCACATAAATTTACTTTTTTTAAAGTAGCTCCCTTGAGGTTAGCTTCTGTCAAATTTGATTCTGACAAAATGACATCAGCTACCAAAGTTTTTTCACTCAAATCTACTCCGAATAAATTGCAGCCGGTAAAGTCCCTTTCACCCGCATTATATCGCTGCCAAAATTCTTCAGTGCTGATAGCTAGTTCTCGATCGTCAAGCTTAGCATTCACAGGAATAGCAGCAGGCGATTCTACCGCTTTGCTAGATACAGATTCTGCTTGCAATTGCTTATCTACCCGATCGCTAAAAAGCCTCAAAACCTCAGCATCATCAAGCTTCTGAGCCACATTCTCGGTGCTTTTCACCTTATTCTCAACATGATACTTGTCCACAAAACTTTGCAATCCAGCATTATATCCTTGTCCTACAGCTTGAAATCTCCATTCACCATTCTTTTTGTACAAACGTCCAAACTCTAAGGCCGTTTCTTGCGAAAAAACCTCTTTTAAATTATACCGAACCAGTTCGCTACCAGTCTTGAGATTGTAAAGCCGGATAAAAGCATTCGTGACTTGACTAAAATTTTGATTATTTGCCTGTCCCTCGTGAATGGTAACGACAAACACAATTTCCTCAACAGCAGCATCGATCAGACTCAAATCCACAAAAACTGTCTCGTCATCTCCCTCAATTTGCCCGTTCCTGCTGTCTCCGGAATGGCGCACCGCACCGTCGGGGGATGTCAAATTGTTGTAAAATACAAAATATTTTTCATCGGGAATCCGACCGTCAGCCCCTAACATGAAAACAGATGCGTCAATGTCGTAGTTTTGTGCTGTCTGGCTGACTTGCCACCCCAGGGCGATCGCAATTTTATTGAAATCAGGAGATTCCTTAGAAAGATTAAATCTTTCACCCTTCGTTAATTCGATAGTCATCTTCAAAAATTACCGGATATTTGAAATTAGCGCCTTAAATATTTTAAGCTATTAGTTAAAGAGGATACAACAATGTTGTGCCCCTACCCAGCCTACAATACAGATTATTTATGTTAAACCGGAAACAAATTGCATTTTATCTAGAAGATATTGAAACACCCACAGGGAGAACCGTTAGTTTAATTATTACCGGACTAATTCTCCTCTCTTCCGCCAGCTTTATCGCCGAAACTTATCCGATTTCCCAATCCGTTAGAATCAAATTACAAACTCTCGACACCGCCCTTTTAGTTGTTTTTGCTGTCGAGTATCTACTGCGCCTTTGGTGCGCTGACTATAAAATTAAGTTTATTTTTAGTTTTTTCTCTATAGTCGATTTGGTGGTGATTTTACCATTCTTTTTGGGATTTGTCAATGTCAGTTTTATTCGGATTTTTCGCTGGTTTAGAATTCTCAGACTCATCCGCTTTTTGGAATTGAAAAATTCAGTGCTTCGTATCAGCAGCGAAGATGGAGTAATTTTTTCCAGAATTCTGTTTACTTTGCTGGCGATAATTTTTGTTTATTCTGGTTTGATTTATCAAGTTGAACATCCCGAAAATCCTGAAGGTTTTAGGACTTTTTTGGATGCTGTTTATTTTTCGGTTGTCACGATGACTACGGTGGGATTTGGCGATGTTACTCCGATTTCGGAATCAGGCCGTTTTCTGACTATTTTGATGATTTTGACTGGAATTGCTCTGATTCCTTGGCAATTGGGGGATTTGATCAAGCAGTTAGTTAAAAGTGCTAATCAGGTAGAAACTGTTTGTACGGGTTGCGGTTTGTCTGTACATGATGCTAATGCTAAATTCTGTAAAATATGCGGCACTCAGTTAGATAATGGTAAGAGGTAATTGGGCATTGGCCAAACAGGGAAGAAGGCCAAACAGGGAAGAAGGCCAAACAGGGAAGAAGGCCAAACAGGGAAGAAGGCCAAACAGGGAAGAAGGCCAAACAGGGCATTGGTTATTAGAATTAACCAATAACTAATAACTAATAACCAATAACCAATAACCAATAACTAATAAGCAATGACTTCTTTAAGCCAAGAGTAACAAGATTTCAAATTCGGTACCGATGCCTAATTGCGATCGCATTCTGAAGGCCCCGCCGTGTTTGCCGGTCACGATTTGATAGCTAACGGCTAAGCTGGTTTCTTTGAGGGTACGTTTTTCGGTAGAGAATGATTCTAATATTTTATTGTACTTGTTAGCTGACATTCCTGGGCCGTTATCTGCTAGGCGAATCGAAACCCAGCGAACGTGTAGTTTATCCAAATCGCTCGCAGGTTCGGGACAGCAGACTTGAGTTGTGATTTCAATTTGAGGCTGGCGCTCGAATTCTTTTATTACTCCACCTTTGAACTCTTTTGCCAATTCTTGACCGACTGCTTCGTTAATTAATGTATTAATAGAATTGGTCAAGATATTCATAAATAGTATCCGCTCAATAATTCGGGGTAGCAGAGAAAAAAAGTAAGCAGAGTAAAAAAAGTGTGATAAAATAGGACACATGACGCCAAAGATTATTTCACAAGACAAGTCACCCTACAATATACTGCTGCT